>CALMZT010000756.1 GCA_937870805.1 uncultured Chloroflexota bacterium | reverse complement strand
CACCAACCTCTTGAGAGGTTTGCAGATTTTGTCTGGCGGCGGGTTTTGAACCCGCTGCGGGAAGCCTTAAGCGTTATCTTGATGCCTGAGAACACAGGTTCGCCCCTACAATGACGTTGCTGACCTTCCTTGACCCAATTCGCGATTTTGATGCAATCGCCCTGCCATGAATATTTTGAACTTTTAGCACAGATGAGCTATATTTTAAACATAATATAGCTCAGGAGATTCCACCATCATGTCAACCTTTACACTGCCACTGCTGGAATGGCTCGACATCCCCGCCGGACGTGTCACGCTTGACGGCGGCGCGGGCACATTCGACGTACAGCCGTTCAAAATCGCCAAATATCCTGTGACTAACGCGCAGTTTGAGGCGTTTATTCAAGACGCTGGCTATAAAGATGTAACGTGGTGGGAAGGGCTGGCATACGCGGCTGGCTCACCCAGAGCTTCTGACTGGCGCGAACCAGATTGTCCAAAGTTGGAAGTCACCTGGTCTGAGGCAGTGGCGTTCAGTCGCTGGCTGGCGCAGCAAACAGGTCTCAACGTGCGCCTGCCAACCGAGTGGGAATGGCAGTGGGCGGCGGTAGGCGCTTCAGGTTGGGATTATCCTTATGGCAGTGCGTTTGATGCTGCGAAATGTAACACCAAAGAAAACAGCTTCGGGCGCACCAACGCCGTCACCGATCACGCGGCGGTAGAAACCCATTTCGGCACTGTTGATATGTCGGGCAATGTATGGGAATGGTGCTTAAACGAAGGCGTTATGCTGAAAAACGTCCAGATCGAAGGCATCGAAAACCGTGCCCTGCGCGGCGGCTCGTGGAACAATGCCCAGACGAATGCACGCGCGGCGTTTCGCAGCCACCGCACACCGCGCACACGCACGTTCAACATCGGCTTTCGCGTGATTGCCGGACTATAGCTGCTGTGCTTTCAGCCAAGCGATCTGATACGGCGCAAGGGTGATCGAAAGCTCATGAACGTCGTTGTTCAGCAGGTTCAGCCAACGCCCGCCGCTGTTGGGCACGCTGACTTGTACGCTTTCGCCGCTGACGTTATGCAGCGCCAGCACGCGCGCCTTACCATCCGGCGACGTGCGTTCGAGCGCGAACACCTGACGATGAAGCGCAAGAACTGATTGTCCACCTAATGGGTGAAAAGCGGGTTCGGCGGTGCGGATTTCGAGAAGCCGTTTATAGCGCGAAAACACATGTGCCCGCAGCGAGTCGGTCTCCGCAATCTCAGCAAGCAGCGCATCGGCGTTGAACTTTTCGCGGTTAATGGTGCGGTAGCGCTGCGTCTGTTCCACGCCTTCATAGTAGTTGCGCGAACCGAGCAAGCTGTGGAAGTAAATCCCCGGTACGCCGACGAATGCTAACATGATCGCCTGCGACACCATAAAGCGATCAACGGCGACCTGCGGCTGCTGCGCGGTGACTTCGGGCGATGTGATAGCGTCGAAATACACGATGTTCAGTTCGTAGGGGCTTTGCGTGCCATCAGCGTTGTTTTTGTACGAGACAAAGCCGCCGTGCGCTTTTGTCCGTTCGACCAGCGCCGCGATTTCTTCCGTGCTCAGAATGCCCGTCACAGGACGCACGCCGATACCATCGTGTGAAGCGGTAAAGTTGAAGAACGTCGTGCGCTCACTGACACGCTTGATAGTCGCCGCCCAATCGGTGAGCCGCGAGGCATTGCCCGTATGCATCGTATGCAGAATCAGCGGCGGCAGCGGGAATTGATAGACCATCTGCGCTTCGTTCGTGCCATCGCCAAAGTAGGAGATGTTTTCGTGGTGCGGCACATTCGTTTCGGTAACGAGAATCGTCTGCGGCGCGACAATATCCAGCACATCGCGCATCATCTGGATAATCAGATGCGTTTCGGGCAAGTGAATGGACGTTGTGCCAATCGTTTTCCATAAGAAGGCGATAGCATCCAGGCGAATTAACTGCGCGCCTTGTTCGATGTAAAACAGCAGCACTCTGATGATGTCTACCAGCACATCGGGGTTCGCTACGTTCAAATCAACCTGATCGTCGCTGAACGTTGTCCACACATACTTGCGCCCGTTCGCCGTGTCGAAAGGCGTCAGCAGTGGCAGCGCGCGCGGGCGTGTGACCATCGAGAGATCAACCGATGGGTCAGCGGTGACAAAATAATCGGTGTATGGCGGGACGCCGCGCAAAAACGCCTGAAACCACGCGCTTTTTGCCGAGATGTGGTTGAACACAGCGTCGAACATCAAACGCCAATCCTTGCTCAGCGCTTTAATGTGATTCCAGTTGCCGAGCGCTGGATCAACTTGCATATAGTCGATGACCGAAAAGCCATCGTCGGATGAATAGGGATAAAACGGCAGAATATGTACTGCCGACAGTGGCAGCTTCAACTGTTGCAGCACATCGCGCAAAGTTGCTAAAGGCGCTTCGCCGTCGCGCTGTACGTGATCGCCGTAAGTAATCAGCACGGTGTCGCGTTCGGAAAGGGCTAAACTGTCGTGTTCTGGGGAAGTGGATGCGGGTTGCAGTAGAGCGATGAGTGTTTGGAAGGTGTCCTCGCCCTTTTTGTCGCCATAAAGAACGCAGAGTTTGTTGTGAATTCTTGCGTAAATCGCTTCAAGACTTTGAGCCTGTGCATGTACCATGATGATGTTTGCCTCCATGCTCTGTTGTCGCTATTGTAGGGACAATGGTAACAGAAGGCAATTGTCGGCTTGAGCAGCGCTCGTTATTTCGGCTTGAGCGTCTGCGTATATGCGTAGCTCATCACGAGATACGGCTTGAGTTCATTCGTATTGGCTAACAATGTATCAGGAACTTGCACATACTCTTTCAGCACCGCGCCGTGCTGTTCAACCAACTTCGTTTGATACTTTTGGATGAATGCCTGGCGCGCCTCTTAACACAAGCGCAGTGCAACCGCGCCTTCCTTCGTGAGAAAGGTAAACATGTGCCCATTGTGCGAGGTGTACGGCAGCTTCGTCCCACCTTGCACTTCGAGATCAGGATGCGTGCTGATGAGCTTGCGATACAACTCCAGTTTTTCTGGCGGCACATGATCGGATGGATTACTCATACTGCTTTCTCCGCAACTTCCTTGGAGATATGCGTATCATAGCACGATGAGAGGTAGTCAACGCAACTTACGAGCGCTTACTCCATTTGGGAGTAGAAGATTGCGGATACGTAGGGGACGACCAACGTGTCGTCCCGCACGAAAATAAATTCCCAAACGATTGGTAGCCATGGCGATGTGCAAGCGTCGCCATGCCTATCCCTGCGAGATCGTTTATTGCTCCGGCAACCGATACACGCGCACGTAATCCACCAGCATCGTCTGCGGGAAGACGGTGGTGGCATCAGGATAACCGGGCCACTGTCCACCCACAGCAACGTTCAGCAGGATAAAGAAATCGTGGTTGAACACCCACTCATTGCCGCGTATATCGTTCGTCGTGAGTGTGTTGTACAGGTTGCCATCGACGTACCAGCGGATTTCCGTCGGCGTCCACTCGACAGCGAAAACGTGGAAATCATCGGCAAACGGCTCGTCAATGGTGTATGGCGCGCCGATACCGCTTGCGCCGGAATAACCCGGTCCATGAAGCGTGCCATGTACAATGTTGGGTTCGCGCCCGATATTTTCCATGATGTCGATTTCGCCGCTGTTGGGCCAGCCCACCTCGCCAATATCTGCACCTAACATCCAGAAGGCGGGCCAGATGCCCTGCCCATAGGGAACGCGAATGCGCGCCTCAACGCACCCATATGTGAACTCGAAACGATCTTGCGTAATCAGGCGCGCCGACGTGTACTGACATGTGCCATAGTAACACTCGGAGCCTTCGAGAGTCTCCCGTCGTGCGACAATCGCCAGATTACCGTTGCCATCCAGCGAAGCGTTTTCCGTGCGATCTGTATAGTATTCAAATTCGCTGTTGCCCCAACCCCAGCCGCCAATCTCGGCTGTCCAGTTGTCAGGGTTGATCGGTGCTCCCGTCTCACCTTCAAATTCATCTGACCATATGAGTTCCAAATTCGTGTTCTCTGTGCTGCTCACGGTGCCTCCTGAACATTCAACGGCTAAATCCAGCCAGGGCGACGATGCATCCTCATAAGTCAGCCCGTAATCGTAGGGGAACAGCGGCGCATCGCAGCCTTCCGTCGGCAGATTGTCGAAGTCGAACGGCAGTTGGTCAATGCCGCGCAGCCACGTATACGGAAGCCTGCCCGTAAACGGCGACAAGCCAAAGAGCACGTCGGCAACGCCTTGACCTTCTGTGCCGGGCAGCCACGCCGCGACAAAAGCATCTGCCATGTTCAACTGCTCGTTGATAATCAGCGGGCGACCAGAGATCAATATAACCACCAGCTTGTCACTGACGGCGCGCATCCGTTCCACCGCTTGCGCATCGGCGGGCGTGAGTGTGAGTTCACCATTATCCCCTGCCCATTCGGCATAAGGCAGTTCGCCAAGCACGACAATGCCCACATCGGCGGTCACCGGATTGCCGTCGGCGTCGATCACATCGTCAAAGTTCGCATTGCGGTTGTAATGCACGCTGGTAGCTGGCGAGACAGTGGCTTGAACGGCGTCTAAAATAGTCGTGCCAGGTGTGATGTCTCCGAGCCGCCCCTGCCACTCAATCGTCCAGCCGCCGCTTTGAATGCCAATATTGTCGGCGGCTAACCCTGCCACGAAAATCGTCTGCGTATCGCTGGCAAGCGGCAGCGTTTCATTCTCATTTTTCAGCAAAACCAGTGATTGGCTCACAGCTTCCTGTGCCAGCGCGCGGTGTTCCGCAGAGCCAACTTGATCGAGCAGTGAGTCGTCGCCATAGGGTTGCTCGAACAAGCCCATCTCAAATTTGGTGCGCAGGATGTTGCGCACGGCAGCGTCAACACGCTCCATCGAAATGTCGCCGTTTTCGACAGCTTCGAGCATCGTGTCGATGAAAAGACGGTAATCATAGGGCACCATGTTCATATCTACGCCCGCGTTGATGGCACTCACGACAGCCTGATAATAATCCGTATCCACCAGATCAATCGCGCCCCAATCGGAGACGACAAAGCCCTGAAAGCCTAACTCGCCTCGGAGCACATCGTTGAGTAAATACTCATTAGCGTGCATCGGTGTGCCGTTCCAACTGGAAAACGACGCCATGATGCTCATCGCGCCTGTGTCTACCGCCGCTTGATAAGGGGGCAGATAAAGCGCGCGCAGCGTTTCTTCATCTACTTGTGTATCGCCGCGATCCATGTTGTTAGGACCGAACTCGGATGTGCCCCACGTCGTTCCACCATCACCGATGAAGTGTTTGGGTGTCGCCAGTACGCTGCCCGGTTCGCCCAAGCCATCGCCTTGCAGCCCACGAATGAGCGCAGTGGAAAGTTCTGTGACTAAATCAGTGTTTTCGCCATAGCCTTCGTAAGTGCGTCCCCAGCGAATGTCCTGCGGTACACCGACCAGCGGTGCATAAGTCCAATAAATGCCTGTCGCGATCATTTCTATTGCTGTCGCGCGCCCGATTTGTTCTACGAGGTCGGGATTACGTGTTGCACCCAAGCCAATGTTGTGCGGAAAAATGGTCGCGCCGTAGACATTGTTATGACCGTGAACCGCATCGACACCGTAAATCATGGGGATGCCAAGTCGTGTTGCCAGCGCGCCGTCCTGAAAGCCGCTGACTCTGTTTGACCAGTTTTCCGCTGTATTGGGGATGGGATAACCCCCGCCGCCGCTTAACACGCCGCCGATGAAATACTCCGTCACTTCTTCAGGCGTGACGCTGTTCTTTTCCACCAGCGTCATCTGCCCAATTTTTTCTTCCAGTGTCATGCGCGCCAGCAAATCCTCAACGCGCTCCTCAACACCGCGTGCGGCGCGACGTGGGTGTCGGTGCACC
>CALMZT010000755.1 GCA_937870805.1 uncultured Chloroflexota bacterium | reverse complement strand
TCGCAAGTCACTGCGCGTCAACCTGATGAAATCGCTCATCATCCATGAGCGCATCAAGACGACCCGCGCCAAAGCCCAATTCGTTGAAGGGCATGTTGAAAAACTGATTACGATTGCCAAGCGTGCCCTTGCCACAGGCGACACCGCAAGGGGTGTTCATGCGCGTCGTATCGTCGCTGCCAAGCTGTACAACGATAAGGAACTCGTGCAGAAGATTTTCGACACGCTTGCGCCACGTTACGCCGAGCGTCCGGGAGGCTATACGCGCATCCTGCACCTTGGACCACGCGCAGGGGATGCCGCTGATATGGTGTTTCTGGAATTTGTGGATCGTGTGGTTTCTGAGTAATCATGCGTTATCGTGCTACGCTGTCCTATGATGGGGCAGCGTATCAGGGTTTTCAACGACAAGCAGGCGACACACCAACCATCCAACTTGCGCTAGAAGAGGCGATTGCCCGCATTACCCAACAACGGGTGACTGTCATTGGCGCAGGGCGCACAGATACAGGTGTTCACGCCAGCGGGCAGGTCATCGCCTTCGATGTTGAGTGGAAGCATGACCCGCACGCCCTGTTACGAGCGCTGAACAGCGTTTTGCCAGAAAACATCGCGCTGCAAGATATTGCGGAAGCTGAACCTGATTTTCACCCGCGATTTCGAGCAATCGCCCGGCAATACCGTTACACAGTGATTATCGCAGCACAGCGTCAGCCTTTGCTGCGGCACAGGTCATGGCAGTTGCGTGAAGCCCTTGCAGTAGAGGCAATAAACGCCACAGCCGAGATGCTCATCGGCACACACGATTTTGGCGCGTTTGGCAAATCGCCTGATGGTGGGCACACCATACGTACTGTTGAAAAAACATGCTGGCGAGTCAACACAGTAGGCAAGTCGGCGGTTTACGAATACGAAATCATTGCCAACGCCTTCTTGCAGCACATGGTACGGCGCATTGTCGGTGCGCTGGTCGATGTGGGACGCGGAAGATTAACTTACGAACAGTTTGAAGATGGCTTTCGGCGGGCTGATCCAGCGGTGTTTAAAACGCTTGCGCCGCCGCAGGGATTAGTGTTAGAAGCAGTCTTCTATCCAGAAGATAAACTGGTAAAATAGCGCCAGTTTTGCACGTCAGGGCGGTCTCCGCCTGAGTTAGAAAGTTTTGGCGGAAAGAGAGACCGCCGGGAGCAAAGAGTCATGAGTTTACATAAAACTTACGCAACGACGCCTACAGACATTAAACGTGAGTGGTGGATTGTCGATGCCGAAGGACAAACACTGGGACGCATCGCGACACAGATCGCCCACATCCTGCGCGGCAAGCACAAGCCCTATTTTACGCCGCATCTGGATACTGGCGATTTCGTGATTGTCATCAACGTCGAAAAAATCGCGGTTACGGGCAATCGCTTGGAAGATAAAGTTTACTATCGTCATTCGGGTTACATCAGCGGCTTGCGCGCGGTCACCCTGGGCGACCAGTTGAAGCGCTTCCCAGATCGCCCCATTAAAGAAGCGGTCAAGGGGATGCTGCCCAAGAACACGCTTGGTCGTAATATGATTAAAAAACTGAAGCTGTATAGGGGCGGCAGTCATCCACACGCTGCGCAGCAGCCACGCCCGATCAGCGAACTGTTTGGTGAATAAAGAGGAACACTATGGCATCTCAACAGTATTATGAAGGAATCGGACGGCGCAAAGCTGCTTCGGCACGTGTACGCTTATATCCCGGTGGCACGGGTAATTTAACCATCAATGACCGTGATGGTGATGAATACATGCCGCGTGCGGGCGATGTTGATATTCTCTTTGAACCGCTGCGCACGCTCGGTCAGGAGAAGGCATACGACATCAGCGTCCACGTTGAAGGCGGCGGTGTTTCCGGTCAGCGCGATGCGATCCGACTGGGTGTGGCACGCGCTTTACTCAAGGTTGATCCTGAGTCG
>CALMZT010000754.1 GCA_937870805.1 uncultured Chloroflexota bacterium | reverse complement strand
CGCGGTGACCTTGGCGTCGCGGATGGCGGCGAGGTTTCTGTTGACGTCGGCAACGATGCTGGCAGCGGAATCCCTAGGCCCACGGTCCGACCAGTCCTTCAGCGAGATGAAGGCCTGCGCGGTATTGATGCCCTGCCCCAGGAAGCTGAAGCCCATGAGAAAGGTGACGTTCTCGATGCCGGAACGCTCCAGCAGATACTTTTCCACCTTCTCGACCGCGGCCTCGGTGCGGCCATAGGAGGACTCGGAAGGCGTCTGCACGTCGGTGGTAATGAAGCCCTGGTCGTCCACGGGCAGGAAGCCGCCGGGCAGGCGCACGAAAGCCCAGGACAGGCCGACCAGCAACGCGGCATAGATCAGCATCAGGCGGCCGGTGCGCTTCAGCGAGCCCTGCACCGTGCGGGAATAATGATGGCGGCTGGAATCGAGCATCCGGTTGAACCAGCCGAACACGCCCCAAAAACTGTAACGCAGGCTGCCCATTTCTGACCACACCGCCGCTGCCCATTCACCGATAGAGTTAAAATAGCGGTGTCCGAAGTAATCCAGCATCGTCTTGACACCCAGGGGTTCGTGATACAACATCAGGTTACGCACGTACCACCACGCCGTCAGCAGCAGCCAACACGCCGCCCCCAACCCCACTAGCACGATGAGTCCGCGCAGATTCCGATCACGATAGGCGACGTACAGCGCGGCGATCCCGACCAGCGGAATCATGATTAAGCCAGCGACTTTACTCAGGCACGCCAGCGCAACCAACAACGCCAGAATCAGGCTGCGCCGCGTCTGAAAACCGTCACGCAGCATCGCCAGCGTTTGCCACACCGTCAGGCTGCACATCATCACAAGCAGGTTGTCGTTGTTGACAACGGAACTGATAAAAAGAAACTGTGGGTTAAATGCGGTAAACGCCGTCGCCATCAGCGCCACGTTCGGCTTCTCTGGCGCGACAATCCGTGCGCTGTGATACACCGCCGTGACAGTGACCACGCCGCAAGCGATGCTCAGCAGCCGCACAACGTATACCGCCAGCGTCGTCCCATAGAGAGGCGTCGGCTGGTCATGCAGCACTGAGTTTTTGTTGCCTGCCAGCGCGGGCACACCGACGTTGGCATGAGGGTTAATCAGCGTCACTTGCTCATAGTCGCTGCGGTCAATCGGAGATACGAGCAGTGCTGCTACCATATAATACAGCGGTGCCTGCCCGGCTTGCTGGCGATAAATGCTGTCCTGAGGCGGATTCATCACCGGGAGTTGTCCGTAAGTAGCAATATAATGCACGACACCCACATGCTGAAGCTCGTCGGGTGCTTCAAAAATAGGCGACGCCCACAGATAACAGAGCGCAAAAATCACGTACAGCGGCAAAATGATTGCTAACGGGTACTGTTTCAAC
The DNA here is from genome assembly GCA_937870805.1 of uncultured Chloroflexota bacterium. Classification (GTDB taxonomy): domain Bacteria; phylum Chloroflexota; class Anaerolineae; order Aggregatilineales; family Phototrophicaceae; genus JACAER01. The sequence continues at coordinate 825 of CALMZT010000754.1, read as the reverse complement.
GCTGGCAAAATTTTCATAAGCGTTAATCGTGCGCACTAATTTGAGGATTGATCGTTGTTTATCTGACTTCCTTATCAATTATAGCGATCTCAAATTTGAAATGCTTCTCAGCATTTGAGCAAAGACGCTGACAGTTCTGCCAGCGCTGCACATTAGAAACCCGTGATGCTCTTTAGCTATTGGTTAACCTTCATAATTAGGTTTCTGAGGGGAAACCATGTCACGATTTCTCCCTCAAATTACTTATTGTGAAGTTTAACCATTTAATAGGGCGTATGGGGCATCGTAGGGGCAGACCCATGTGTCTGCCCACAGTCGGGCGCACACGTGGGTGCGCCCCTACGCCAAGGTCCGTCATTAATACTCAAACGCATAACCGGTCACGCGATACGACTGTTAAACTTGTGAGAGATTTACAAATCCTGTGCTATCTCTGGGTTTTGAAAGCCGAGTGGTGAACCGCGTGAGGTGCGTTTCGCAAATCCAATTCCAGAAAACACATGTATTGTTTCAGCGCATCCGACACATCGCGGTAAGGCGTTATATCGTAGAATCCTAGCGAGCGATAGAGATTCATAGTATTTTCCATAAACCGCAGCGTATCCAGACGCATGTGGCTGTAGCCGATCTGACGTGCCTCGTCGATCAGGGTGTCCACAAGCAATTTCGCCAGCCTCATGCCTCGATAGGCGGGTTGAACGTACAACGTCCGCATCTCACAAACGCTGTCCGAGAGCTTGCCAAGCGCAATACAGCCACCCGCGTGATCTCCATTCAACGCCAACAACAGCCGACCCTCAGGCGGCACATGCTCACCGGGAAACT
>CALMZT010000753.1 GCA_937870805.1 uncultured Chloroflexota bacterium | reverse complement strand
TGAGTTCAAATTTCCACATTACTCGTAGGGACGCACCAGTAAACGCAGTGACAGCGAAGCCGTGTGCGCCCGCCAACTGCGTAAATCCTAACTGATAACTGTGGACTGAAAACTGTCAACTGATAACTGAGGACTCTCTTACATTACATCCCGCATTAAAGTGTCAAAAGGAACCCAAATGCCTCGCTTTTTCTGCTATGCTCTCTCCTAGAGAAAGGAGTCTCCAATGTCACATCTTCAGCTAAAGACTATCGACTATGGACTAATGACTATAGACGACGGACTAACAACTAACAATTCAGTAAATTTCCTGATACCTCACTGTTTTTTCAGCTTACATTTAACTTTAAAGTTGGTTTTCGGTATGAGTTTTCGCGGCTTCTTAGCCATCTCCCGCTATAAGCAAAACACCAAAGCAAACGTTACTCTGATAAATGTGTTTTTGCAGGCTAAAATTTGAGTCATTCGTTCACTAAGCCTCTCTAACAATGAAAAGGGCGCAGCTTTTCGCCACGCCCTTTTCATGAGCATTCGTCTTTCAACTCATTCCTCGTTGCTCGTTGCTCATTGCTTTACTTCAACTCTTGCGCCCGCCCCTCGATGACTTGCTTCGCCAGGCTGATGAACTCCGCCATCGGCAGCGCCCCAAGGTCTTCATCCGTCCGCAGCCGCACGCTCACCGTTCCCGCGTCGCGGTCACGATCACCCACGATCAGCAGGTACGGGATGTGCTTCTCACGGTTCGTAGCGATCTTCGCCTGCATCCGTGCCTTGCCCGTGTCCACTTCCGCGCGTAGTCCCGCACCGCGTAGCTGCTTCGCCACCGACTCAGCGTACTCCGCATGGCGATCCGCAATCGGGATGACCACCGCTTGCACAGGTGCCAGCCACGCCGGGAACACCCCGTTGAAATGCTCGATCAGGATGCCGATGAAGCGTTCCAGGCTGCCGAACGGCGCACGATGGATCATCACCGGACGCTGGCGGCTGTTGTCTTCCGCCACGTATTCCAGTTCAAAGCGTGCGGGCAAGTTGTAATCGACCTGCACTGTCCCCAACTGCCAATCGCGCTTCAGCACGTCGCGGAAGATGAAGTCCAGCTTCGGACCGTAGAATGCCGCTTCGCCTTCTTCCACGTCATGTGGCAGGTTCAACTCCGTACACGCCTGAATGATCGCGCTCGTCGCCGCTTCCCACAGCGAGTCCTCACCCACGTACTTGTCACTCTTGGGGTCACGCACTCCTACACGCGCCCGGAAGTCTTGCAGCCCCAGCGAGTCGAACACGTACTGCGTCAGCTTGACCACAGCCTTAAACTCCGCCAACAACTGATCCGGCGTCACGAACAGGTGTGCGTCGTCTACCGTGAACCCACGCACGCGCGTCAATCCCGTCAACTCACCCGACTGCTCATAGCGATACACCGTCCCGAACTCCGCGTAGCGCTGCGGCAGATCACGATACGAACGCATCTCACTCTTGTAGATCATGATGTGATGCGGGCAGTTCATCGGCTTCAGGAGGAATTCTTCGTCGTCCACCTGAATCGGCGCATACTGGCTGTCCTTGTAGTAGGGATAGTGCCCCGACGTTTTGTACAAGTCCAGCTTGCCAATGTGCGGCGTGACCACAGGTAGATAACCGTTGTCGATCTGCACATCACGCAGCCAGCGTTCCAGCGTATCGCGCACCATCGCGCCATGCGGCTTCCACAGCGGCAAGCCCTTACCGACCAACGCGCTAAACGTGAACAGCCCCAACCGTTCCCCGATCACGCGATGGTCACGCTTCTTGGCTTCTTCCAGCCGATACAGGTAATCCTGAAGCTGTTCCGGCGTCTCCCACGCCGTCCCATAGATGCGCGTCAACTGCGGACGACTTTCGTCGCCGCGCCAGTACGCGCCCGCAGGCGGTTTAAACGTGATGCTGATGGCGTCCGGGTTGATCGTGTTCGTGTTCTCCACATGTGGACCCCGACACAAGTCCGTGAACGTATCCTGCGTCCAGAACGTGATCTTGTCGGCAGGCTCAGCGATCTTATTGCCGTTGTCGTCCACGCGCCCCGCGACCAGATCGTTAATCAGTTCCACCTTGAACGGCTGATTCTTGAACTGGGCGCGCGCTTCTTCCGGCGTCACCTCGCGCGACGTAAAGGGATGTCCCTCACGGATAATCTCTTTCATGCGCCCCTCAACCCACTGTAAATCCTCATCCGTCGGTGAGCGTGGCAGCGCAAAGTCATAGTAGAAGCCATCTTCAATCGGCGGACCGATAGCGATCTGCGCTTCTGGAAAACGTTCAAGCATTGCTTCCGCCAGCACGTGCGCGGAAGAATGCCGTATCTTGTACAGCATACTCTCTTCGTAGCGAGACATGGTTACTCCTCAGCTATCAGCGCTTAACCGATAGCAAATATACAAGTTGATGAACCACAGCTAACCGCTAACGGCTAACTGCTGAAATAAAAACACGAGAACCCGATTATAGCGCGTCCTCGTGTCGTTGTGTGAGAGAAGAATTGGGCGTAGGGCGCTTAGTCCCCTTCGACCACGAGAACGTCTGAGATCACCACTGCCGCGATTTCCTGGGTGGCGCGCGTGCCATTCGTCGGCACCAGCTTCGCTTCGGCGGTAGTCGTTCGAGTAGTTGAGGTATCAGTAGTAGCGGGTTCTTCCGTCACCTGCGTAAACACCGCTTCAAAATTTTCCAGCGTCAGCAGGTTATCAATCGTGTCCTCAATCGTGTCACGATCAAGGCTTTCCACGACCAGATGCGGCGTCTCCAGGGCAGCATAACGCACAGGCTGCGCGTCAGGAAGCTGATTGCAAACGGCGAGACTCAGTTCCATCTGACGACGCAAATACGGCAGCGTCACGAAAACCGCCGTGAACATGTTGCGGTCTTCCATCTCGACGATCACATCACAGGCGTCGCGCTCACTATCGTACATCTCAATCCAAATGTGCTTAGGGATTTGCAGACTCAACATAGTGCTTTAAATCTTTTCTAATTGATAGGACTAAAGTCCTACTTCTAACGAAACCATATACGCAGAATATGTCAAAAACAATTCATTTGTCAAGATACCCAAGGTAACTCTTTACAGCTTTTGTGAAAAATTTACCAAATTGTAATTATTCCCCAATGCACTTCGCCCCTCACACTGTTTAATCTAATTCAACTCATTTAATACTTTTTCGCTCACAAATCCCCGCCATTATTACAGTCCATTTTTCAAAAAGTTGCCATTATTCCAATGGATTTTTAATTCTCGGCTTATCCCATGTATCAATATTAGGCGCGTGTGAAGTCCCTCTCCATATGGTGAGTTTCTCGTATTACCCGACGCTCTTGGCGTCTCGGCGGTTCCCGATTGTCTTTGCTGATGACTGACTGCTGATCGCTGAAAGCTATTCTTTCATGGCTCAATTGTCAGCACACTCCCAATATCGCCTACAATTTCCACGATGCTTGACGAGACCCACGCCGTCGCATCACCATACTCAATTTGTAACCACAAGCCATCTGCGCTGCGTCCGCTGATGGTCAAGCATTCACGTTGCGCAGCAGTCGCAATCACCGCGAAATTCTCCCCCGCGCCATCTCTCAGATTCGCGCTCGGCGTGTTCACAATCGCTGTCGGCGGTCTCGCCGTTGCGTCTATGCGTGAGCTTGGATCAACGGCAACCGATCTTTCTCTATCGGGCTGCCACTGCGGCAAGCCATCCCAACCCTCGTCGTTGGTCAATCGTCGCACATTACAGCCATCGCTGCTCATCGCGTAGACTTCCCAGTTCTCATCACGAAACGATGCAAAAGCGATCTGCTGCGCATCTGACGACCATGCTGGCGACACATCATAAGCGGGATTTTGTGTCAGGTTATAAGCATTCCGACCATCAGCAGCATCCATCACGTAGATTTCCCAATTCGATATATAAGCGATCTGATTACCTGCTGGCGACCATGCAGGGCGTCCCCACCGAATTATACGAAGCGGCGGATGTAGACGGCGCGAACGGCTGGGCGAAATTCTGGCGTATCACGCTGCCTCTGCTCGTTCCCAGCATCTTTTTCCAGACGATCATTTCAACCATCAACGCATTTCAGGCGTTTGAGTTCATCTACGTACTGACGCGCACGGCGGGCGGCGGCTCGACGGTGCGGTTGGCCGCGCCGCGCCCGCGCACCGGGGCGACGCGGGGGGCCGGCGGCTGCGGGCGTACCTCGGCCGGCGTCGTCCGCATGTGCAGCTCGCCCTCGTAGAGCGCCCCCTCCTGGATCGCCAGCGAGCCGGTGGTGACGGTGCCGGAGACGCGGCCGGAGGGCAGGATCTGGAGCCGCTCGCGGCAGGTGATCTCGCCGCTGAGCGAGCCGGCGACGACGACGCTGGCGGCGGTGATCTTGGCCGACACGGTCGCCCCCTCGGCCACCGTCAGCGTGCCGTCGCACTGGATCTCGCCCTTGGCCTCGCCCTCGATGCGCAGGTGGTTGCCGACGCGGAAGAGGCCGTCGAAGCTGGAGTTGGAGTCGATCAGGCTCTCCAGCCCCTCCGGGCGGTCCCCCTCGGCCGCGTCCGGCCGGCGGAAGGGGCTGCGGAGGTCGGGCAGTTGCCCGGTACGCATGACCATCGGGTGAACTCCTTTCGGCGGGCGACGCGCCCGGCCGGGCCGCTAGCGGCGCCCCTGCGGCGTGACGCTGCTGCGCATCTGGACCTTGCCATCGACGACCGCGCCCTCGTGGACGACCAGGCTGCCGGTGACGACCTCGCCGTTGACCCGGCCGGTGGGCGTGATCTCCAACCGGCCCTCGCAATCGACGTGGCCGTTGAGTTGGCCGGAGACGACCACGGATTGGGCCTTGAGGCGCGCGTCGATGGTCGCCCGCTCGGCGATGAAGATCGTGTCGCGCACCTCGATGGTGCCCTCGACCCGGCCCT
>CALMZT010000752.1 GCA_937870805.1 uncultured Chloroflexota bacterium | reverse complement strand
CGGCAGCGCGCACCGCATCATCGCCCGCGTTTGACAGGCACACTCCATTACGCTTCAGATAGGTATCAGGACCCAGGCGTACAGCTTCAAACGAGGCATTTTCCTCTTGCCCGATGAGTTCCCCTGTCGTCTCTAAAACGACTCGGCGCGCCGACCCAAGCTGATTGAACCACACTTGCGCGCTGGTTTCGGCGCTGGTTTCGCGCGGGGTGCTGGCGAACGTACCATCAAATGCCAGCGTCATCTCGTAGCGCCAGCCCGAAAGCAGATTCAAATTCGCGTCGATCTGCGGGAAAGAGACAGTGGAAAAGCCTGTCGGCGGCGCGTTCGCTGTGAGAAAGAATTCCGTCGGCGCAATCTCCGGGTCGATGGCAGTCGGTAGCTGTGAAGGTGAGGTGATGCTGCCGCGATCACAGGCGGCGAGGATCAGCAGACAGCTAACCGCCAGGATGAGAACATACAATCTCGTCTTGATACGATCCATCATCAGTGAAGAAAACAAGCAAGCTAAGGGCTTTGCCTTTTGCTGAATGCTGATCGCTGAATGCTGATCGCTGTTCATTCCATCACTTGTGGCACGGGGCACTGCGGCTGGCGGGCTGTGGCGGGCATGGTATTGGTCTCGGCAAGGTATTCCAGTCCGGCGCGGTCAGCGAGGTAGACGTGGCGACCTTTTTTGCGCAGCAGTCCGGCGTTCAACAGTTCGCGCAGCGCACGCCCGACGACTTCGCGCGTCGTACCCAACACGGAAGCGATTTCTTCCTGCGTCAATTGGCTCGGCGTTTCGGCAATCTGCGTGCTGTACGTTGCCTCGTGCAGAAACAGCTTCGCCAGGCGCGAGGGGATGGTGCGGAAGGTCATGTCTTCCAAACGTTCGATGTATTCGCGGTTCATGTGTGCCAGCGCTTGCACGTAATTGCCCAACAGCGCGCGCTGCGACGATAGTAAATCCATCAGGCATGTGTGGCTGATCTGCATCACTTCCACGCGGGTCACGGCGACGGCATTAAATGGATTCGCGCCGCCATCAACTGCGGCGACTTCGTTGAACGTGGACAGCGGGCGCAGCAGGCTTAAGGTGTGCAGGCGTCCTTCGGCGTTGACGCGATAAATACGCACTAAGCCATCCAACACCACCTGAAAACCCGCGCACTCCTCCCCTTCAGCAAAGATGAATGCCCCGGCGGCGTAGGTATGCCGATGCGCTTCCTGCTGGATGCGTTGAATCCCTTGGGTGTCGATGCCCGCGAAGTAAGGAATGTGTGTCCAGTCAATTGCCATAGTTTTCAGTTTTCAGTTATCAGTTTTCGGTTAATGCCCGTGACGAGCATTGAATGAGCATACTTTAGCGCGGCAGAATTTGCGCCAGAACGACTAAGGCGACCATCAGCCCTGCCGCCAGCAGCCCCATGTTGCGCAGGTCGGCAACGACGTAGCTGTAATGGCTGCGCAGTTCTTCTTCGGTGACTTCTTTCGTCGGGTTCGACAGCAGGTCAGCGACCATTTCAGGCGACATTTTGTCGTCGTTCTTGCGCTTGCGCACAGATGAGCCGGCAGCGCTGCGACGGGCAGGCGTTGCAGCGCTGGCACGCACACGCGGCGCAGCGGAGACAGCAGGCGCAGCTTCTTCCACCTCATCGTCGCTCTTGGTTTCCGCTGCCTGACGGCGGGCGCGTTCGAGGGTTTCCTGTGAGATATTGGCATTATTGTTGCGGTTACGGCGCTTGGACATGCTATAACTTCTCCTAAAATCGATGTTGTAGGGGCAAGACATGTCTCGCCCTACTTGTTTTAACTATCCATTTGGTCGGCGTACACGATATAACGCTGTGTGTTTACCCGATAGGGATAGCATGAGATCAAAGTGACCGTCGGTCTGCCACGACTGTCCATCACATAGACATCTTCTGGCTCAACGATGTCTGTTCCAGTGACGACATATGTATAAACCTGAGTACGGGTCTGAATCGTGAACTGGTCGCCAATTTCCATCGTGTCAAGATAGCGGAAGTATTCGCCGTAGATGTCATTGTGCGCCGCCAGAACGACATTGCCTGTGGGATCGCTGGGGTTCACCCCATTGAGGACCTGACCGACACCACTTTTTAACGCTTCCCAGTCTACGCCCTGAACAATCGTCTGGTCAAGACTGAGTCGGGGGATGGTGATGAGCAGCGCGGTTTCGTCGGTGACAGGTGGGCGATAGATCAGTTCCGGCTGGTTGATCTGACTTTGCACAGTGCTGCGCAGGAAGTCGGGGATCTCGGAATAATTAAATTGGGCAACATTATCCACGATGACGTGACCACTGGGCAGCACATACTGTTCAAGGCGCAGCGTAGGCGTCGGCGCGAGGGTTGGGATGCCCGCACGGCGAATCTCATCGGCGGCTTCGGCGGCGCTGGCTGTTTCGCGCTCCAGCTTTGTGATGGCGTCAACCAGATTTACGCCCAGCAGCACCAAGCCTAGGACCGCCAGTATTTCCACCAGCAGCAGTGAACGATTGACGAAACCGCGCCAGATACGATTGCTGTCCTCAGTGCTGCGCGGTGTGTATTCAGGGGCGTCGAGTTCGTCGTCAAAGTGCGGCGATGCGGTGCGCGGCGCGGGTTGTGGTGCTGGCGTAGGCACATCATCGAATGTGGGTTCAGCGTTCTTGGGCTTTTCAGTGATGACGACAAGCTGATTTTTAGGCTTTTCGTCGCCGCCATTTTGCGCAATCACACGCCCGCTGCGCTGCATCCGCGCAAGCTGTTTCTGGCGTTCCTCGCGCTTGCGAATCGCCAGAATGCGTTCCAGTTCTTCAATTGAGAGTTCATCGACAGGTCGTTTATCGCGCATAGTGTTTAGGGTTTACAGTTCTCAGTTTCAGGAAGGGATGACGGGAACTTGCGTTTAACTTTGCACTTTTACTTTCCACTATAACTGATAACTGATGACTGATAACTGATTACTTCTCTCCCATTTTCGCGGCGACGGCAAACACTTCGCGCTCGAAGAACCAGCGGAACGGCACGAGATCGAACGCGACGTGGCGCATCGTCGCCAGCATTGGGTTTTCCTGACGATTCTGGGGCGGGCTGTCGAGCCACACTTTGCCTTTGAAACCTGCTTTCTTGAGCGCTTGTGTCATGCTCCACTGTGATTGTTCATTGACATGGACGTGCTGATTGACATCAACGAGAAACTGGCGTGGGTCTTTGGGGTACTTCTCGCCCTGCCCCATCAACTTGCGCACGAAACGCACGACAGGATAGGCGTAGCGGTCATACCAGACGTTGGGCGCGGTGTGGATGACAAACAAGCCGTCGGGCTTGAGCACGCGATGCACTTCCAGCATAGCACTGTGCAGTTCCCAGGGATAGAGATGCTCAACCACATCGAACATCAGCACACGATCAAACGCGCCTGTGGGAAAGGGCAGCTTTTTGGCATCTGCCTGTGCCACGCCTGTTTTACCGGGAGTCTTGCCATCAATGCCTTCGATGACCTGCTGCGACATATTGACAGCCACCTCGGCGTAGTCGATGCCAAAGGCGTTCGCGCCCAGCTTGACGCAGTGGCGCAGAATTTCGCCACGCCCACAGCCGACATCGAGCACCGCCATACCGGGCGTGATCTCTGCCAGCTTAAAAGCGGCTGCCAGCCGCCGCGAGAGATGTTCGCCTTCGCTGGCGTTAAATTCGTCGTAGCCTTCACACGCAGTACGGAAGTATTCTTCTGTATACAGGGTGGAAGGAACAGGTTGAGGGTCGTGCTGTCTGTCCAAAAGCTTGCCCAACTCATTTTTGAAACGTATAACCTACAGCGATTATACTGAAGAGAGAACGTGGCGCAATATAAACTTTACCACGACGAGTGCTTGCGGCTCAATGGTACGACAAGGGCGATATGCTATTTCGCCCCGACGCCGTATGCAAGCTAAAATTAACTCCACGCCGTATCTTTTTAACTGGCGAAACGGTATACCGTGCAATCAACGCGAATTGCACATGGAAGGCATGAGGTAGCTGCTTTGGATCGCGTTGAGGAAAAAAAGCTGCTCCAACTAGCGCAGCGGGGCAATGCCGATGCGTTTTCGGCGCTGTATCAGACACACGTGCAAACTATTTTTCGTTATGTGTATCATCGCGTGAACAATGTGCAGCTTGCCGAAGACCTCACCGGGGACGTTTTTACCCGCGCGCTGAGTGGACTAGCGAATTATCAGGATCTGGGCAAACCGTTTATCGCATGGCTCTACAGCATTGCCCATGCGCGCGTGGTCGATTATTACCGCCGCGCAGGTCGCCAGACTGATGAGAGCGATGAGGTGATCGAACGCATCCCTGTGACGCCTGATATGGACGAGGGGATTTTGCGGCGGCAGGCGATTAAAGCGCTGCGCGAAGCGATCACCGGCTTAACAGGCGAACAGCAGCAGGTGGTGGTGCTGCGGTTTATTGAAGGCTATCGCATTGAGCATGTGGCAGAAGTGATGGGCAAAAACGCCAACGCCATCAAGGCACTGCAACATCGAGCGCTGCGCTCACTGGCGAGCCGTTTGGAACGCGCAGGTTTAGATATTGCAGCGATTTTATCGGGGCTGTCGTGAACGAAACGCCATTCTCTAGCGAATTGGATACTCTGGTCGAAGCGTGCCTCGACGCGCTGCTGCGTGGCGAAATCACGCTGGAGCAGGTCTTGCAGCGTTACCCCCAACACGCCGCCGATCTGAAGCCGCTGCTGCAAATGGCGCTGCTGACCTCGCGCTTGAAAGCGCCGCAGATGTCGGCGGAGCGTGTGCAGGCGTTGGATAAGCGTTTGCGCGCCCAGGCAAACAAAACCTCACAACCTCAACCCAAAATTGTTATATGGCAGCCATTAGCGCGTTTGGCGGCGGCTGTCGTGATTGTGGCGCTGTTAGCGTTCGGCAGTGGCGCGGGGTTAGTCTCCGCATCAACAGATACTTTACCCGGCGATGCGCTGTATCCCGTGAAGCGCGCGTGGGAATCGGCGCGCGTGACCTTCGCACCAGCCGGACAGCAGGACGATGTGTGGCTGGAAATTGCCCGCACCCGCCTGGCTGAATGTATTGTCCTCAATGAACAGCAGCGCTTAAATGAACAGGCGCTAATTGATTTATACACGGCAACGGCGCAGGCGATCCGCACGGCAGATACGACAACCATGTCTGAGGTGATTGTGTACGCGCAAGAAGTACAGGTGACGATGGCAACGATCACGCCGCCTCCGAATGCACAGTTGCTTTACAATGATGTATGGGTGATGACGACGCTGAAACCGGATGGCACGCTGCCAATTCCGCCGGAAGTACCGCCCAGCCAGCAAGTCGATATTATCGCGCCGACACTCACACCGACAATTGTCTTGACCCCTGAGGCGACGGTAGAAGTCACGATTGAAGTAACAGCAGAAGTCACCGACGAGGCGACTCAAGAAGCAACAGTGGAACTGACTGTCGAGATAACGGACGAAGCGGAGGGCACACGCACGCCGCGCATTCCCGTAACGGCAACCCGCACGCCCACCTTTACGCCCACCGCCACCGCGACGCCAACGGGTACGCTGCCAAGCGCCACGCCGACATTGACGCCGCCGCCCATCGGGGGACAACCGCCGTTCGGGTTTGTCACGCTGCCGCCCAACGTTACGGCGACGAATGTGCCGCAAACGCCCGTGTTCCCGACGATAGATGCAACCGTGCCCATCCGTGATACACAGCGCGCGGTGTACCTCACGCAGACCGCAGGACCCCCACTGATGACGCCGTCATCGCCGTAAGTAGCTTTCAGCGTTCAGCAATCAGCGTTCAGCAAATATGTCTGCAAGCATGATAGGGACGAAGCACAATCTACTGCTTCCGTCCCTATTTTGTTGTTCGAAGTTGAAACAAATGAGCTATACTATGGCAGATCAAAGGATGTGAGACAACATGGATTTTGCGACAGATATCCAAAGCTCATACGAAGATCAGACCTTCAAAAACGTGGTGTGCCAGCAGCGCGACATCCAATTCAAGGAATTCAGCGATTGCACGTTTAACCGCTGCCTGTTCACGGAGACTTCATTCCGCGAATGTACATTTCGCAACTGCACATTTAAGAACTGCGATTTAAGCCTGATGCGCGTGAAGGACTCGACGTTCAGCGGCGCGAAATTTGAGGAATGCAAAGTCGTCGGCGTGAACTGGTCGGAAGCAAAGTGGAAGAACGTCGGGCTACTCGTGGCGTCGGTGGATTTTGTGAACTGCACGATTAATTATTCGACCTTCATCGGGTTAACGCTGAAGAAGGCAAATTTCACCAAATGCATCGCACACGATGTCGATTTCACGAAAGCCAACCTCACGCAGGCGAACTGCACCTACACCGACTTTAGCGAGAGCCGCTTTTCGCAAACCAATCTCACCGAAGCCGATTTCACGCACGCGACCAATTACATGATTGATGTCCAATACCTTCGCCAATTAAGCGGCGAAACGGTCAAGACGGCGAACGCGAATGCCGCTGAAGGCGGTAAGGCGCTGCC
>CALMZT010000751.1 GCA_937870805.1 uncultured Chloroflexota bacterium | reverse complement strand
TCATCGGTCGCGTCCATCAATTCCATGTTGGGCGCCGCCAGCGAACGCCCATACTTGATTCCATTGCGATAAATCACGATCTCGCGTGGTGAGTGCGTATGAATCCATGTTTCACCACACAAGGGGCATTGCGTAGTCCCATCAGCCATCATCCCGCGTAAATGTTCCGCAATAGTGTCAGGGTTTCCGTCTGCCGAATTAAGGTTCTCGGCCTCTTCCTTGGTCATAATCATGCTATCTCCTGTGCCCAACACGGCGGTCAACAAGACCGCCCGCAAGCGTCATCGTTAATCAATCGCCCGTGGTGGGCGGCTTGTTACCTTTTTTATCCACAAAAAATCCATCGCTATCTCAATGTTTGTTGACTAACACTACGTCTCTCATTCGTTTCCCTTGTTGTCTGACGCTGACGACAATTCGCTTAATTTGCACACATACGGGAAACAACCCTTTCGGCGCACCATCGCATACCCGCGAGAGATTGCCATTAGTACAACATCCCGCTCTTCAGTTACATAGGTCCATTTACCGGCCTTCAATTTATCCGGTAAGGTTATGCTGTGGATGTAGCAACGCCCAATATTCCAAACTTCCCGAGTCTTCATGATGTTTGAAGCCCGCTTTCAGCGGGCTTCCATACCCAAATCTCTACACTCGAATCCTCTGGGTTCTCAAAAGAATTAAGAGTGCCGTGTAGAAGAATTTCCCCCTCAATTGGTACGCCCGCCGCGAGCAATTCCTTTTCCATAAAAGAAAAATACTCCCTTGTATTCTCAAAGCTAGGCGGTCTAACTACAGCGCGGATTTCTTTATCCATGGTTTCCCCTTTACATGCTTACCGCAAGGTGGTCGTAGGCATCCACCTCATATACGGGAAGCCCATGGACCACCAGGCGCCCGTTATCTAGCATTGATGAGACGCAACCGAAGCCCTCTTTCACCTTACGCGCCTGCCCCACTCGTTGTGACCAAGATAAATTCTCTTCGGCAGTTTTCCCGTCGCTCGCTCGAAGCGACCCAGTTCTTGATAAATCCTGTCTAAAATGCTCATCACTCAACTGCCGCCAGACACGCTTTCGCAAAACCGCTTTGTAAGGGGGCGAATCTCAAGGTGGCCCCAGTCGTCCACGGTGCCGCACTTCTTTAAAATTTGCCGTCGCGCGTCTGCTTCGTCTTTCGCGATTGCGAAAGCAAGACCGCCGGTATAATCCGGCGAAAAATGAGTCCAAACAAACAGACGCAATTTAGCGCTTGTCTTCGTGCCGCTTTTACCAGTTTCGGTAGGATTCGATTGCTTCTTCATTAGTACCCCTTAACCGCTCGACAGCTCTTATAGTAAACAGTATAGCTAGGACTGGTCACTAGTAACTTATCTTTTTACCACTTCAATTTAGAAGTGTTTCATCGAGCCTATTGTGCTTTTTCCAGTTTTCCGCTGCTGTAATAACGCGCATATTGCCTTCCCAATGCAGTCCACAAACTAACGGATACCTAAGCGGAACAGTGTGGTCAACGTGATGTTTCTTGCCCGTCTGTTCGGAAAGGCGACGCGACTCCAGGTAGAGCTCTTTCATTGCCTCTTTATTAGCCCATGCCGGAGTCGCTTCTTTTCTCATTGAATATTTCGCACGCTCTCGCGAAATGGTCTGCTCCGGGTTCGCGTTGTAGTTTGCTTTGGCGCGAGCGATGTACTTTTCGCGTTTCGCCAGGTAGGAACGACGTTTTTCTTCGGACACCCTTTCGGGATATCTTGCGCGACGAAGGGCGTTTAAAGCGTTCAATCTTTCGGCATTTTTGATTTTGTACTGCCGCATGTATTCACGTTGATACTCTTTTGTCCATTTTGATTCTTCTGGAGGCTTCGCCGAAGCTACGGCAAGCTCTGCTTTCAAGCAGCCGCACGACTTAGATAGCCCTCTAGTTAAAATGCCTGTGTAAACGTCCCTCACCTCCCCACACAGGCACCTACAGCGCCACTTACCATTACCTGCGAACTCCAGTGGAGTCCATCTGTTAAACACTCGACCAGAGAGGTCGGCCCGTGCGGTCATAAACTCACCACTTTAACTGCCCGCCGACACTATAAGATGTCACGCGCGACTCAAAGAAATTCGCCTCAACGCCATTCACCTTTGAAAACTTCTCAACCCACGGCACCGGATTCTTTACCGCGTACATGACAGGCATCCCGATCATCGCCAGACGATCATCTGCAAGTGATTTAATATAATCGCTGATAATCTGTGGCGTGAGTCCCAAAACACCGCCCTCGATGATATAGCTGCCCCAGCTGCTTTCCAGCTTTACTGCCTCATCGAACAACACCGCAACCTTTTGGTAGAAGGCCGTCGTAAATAACTCGGGTCGCTCTTGCTGCAATGTTTTGAACATATTCACAAACAGGTGCAAGTGAACTTCCTCGTCACGCTGAATGAGCCTAATCATGTCAGCGCTCCCAAGCATCTTCCCCATCTTGGCGAGCGTGTAGAAGCTTAAAAACCCGCTGTAGAAGTAGATTCCCTCAAGAATAATGTTGGCGACCACTGCGAGTGCAAAGTTTTCGGCTGAATAGTCAGACCCAAGTACATTGCTCTGACGCATGATGTATTCGTTCTTTGCTGCCAGCACCTTGTCGCGGGCAAAGAGCGTGTAAAGCTCAATTGGATTAAGGCTGATTGCCTCAATCATTGTTTCGTAGGCATCAACGTGGTTCGCCTCTTCCCATGACTGCCGGGAGATAGCCATCGACACTTCAGGCGACGTGATGTACTGCCCGATGTTCAGCGTCAGATTGTTGAACTGGATGCCGTCAAGGTTCGACAGGAACGCCAGTGAGCGGTCATACATCACACGGTCAGCCTCTGTGAGCTCCTTGTATTGCTTTACGTCACGACTCAGATCAATCTCCTGTGCCATCCAGGTATTCGCTAGCATGACCTTCCAGACTTCACGCGCCCAAGTGTGCTTGAGAGGGTAAATCGCCATCATGCGATTGGATGGCCCTTCAATCAGGCGACGCTTGCTTACATCGAATGCGGATAGATCGATTTCGGTATTCATATTTGCTCCAGGGAATAAAAGGGCGAGTTGCCTCGCCCTATGGTGATTCATTAATGACTTACTTTCACTCGCAGGATTTGCAGCCCTTGTCCAGAATTGAACAAACTTTCGCCTCTTTCATTTCTACGGCCTGATTGCGCAGGTAGTAAGTTGTTTTCAAACCCGCCTTCCACCCGTCCATGTAAATCTTTGCAAGCTGCTGTCCGGTAATATCTGCCGTAACGAAGACGTTCACCGACTGCGACTGGTCAATCCAGCGCTGACGCACTGCTGCCGCCTTAATAACCCACTCGGGCGCAATTTCGAATGCTTCCTTGCACAAGTGAGGACGGTTGTAGCGCAGGGTCGGATCGACAATCAAGAATGAACCCGACAGATTGCTCTTAGTGTACGAGCGCTTGTACGGCGGCTCAATGCAGGCGGTTGTTCCGGCAATGTTGGAAATGGTTGCTGTCGGCGCAATCGCCATAAGGTTGCTATTACGCATACCGCGCTTCATCACCTTGTTGCGTAATCTACGCCAATCCATTGAGCGAACGTCTTCAATACCGCCATCGCGCGCAGTATCTATCGGCAGAATCCCCTTGCTCCACTTCGAGCCCTTGAAGCTGGGATATGCGCCGCGCTCTGTAGACAAGTCACACGAGGCTTCAATCGCAAAGTAACTGATAAGCTCGAACAATCCGTCTACCGCGAATAAGTGCTCTTCCGACTCCCAGTCGATTCCGCGCTGCACCAGCCATTCGGTATAGCCCATCACACCCATGCCGACAGGTCGATGCATCAAGTTTGAAAACCGCGCTTTTGCCGATGGGTAAAAGTTCAGATCAATCACGTTGTCTAGCATTCGAATGCCGGTTTGGATTGTGCGCTGTAAGTCTACTGCATCATAAATCCGTGCCAGATTAACCGAACCGAGATTACAAACTGCCGTCTCATCATCGGAAGTATTCAGGGTGATTTCGGTGCATAAGTTCGAACCATGAATAACACCCACATGAGCTTGCGGATTACGACGGTTGCACTCGTCTTTGTAGGTAATCCACGGGTGCCCGGTTTCATACAGACTGGTTAGAATCTTTTTCCACACATCGGTTGCGGGCAACTGCTTTCGGCACGCACCAGCGGCCTCCAGCTCGGTATACCGAGCCTCGAACGCTTCGCCATAAAGCTCATGCAGGTCAGGATATTCAGCAGGAGAGAAGAATGACCAAATGCCACCCTCTTCAACACGTTTGAAGAACAGGTCAGGCATCCACAGTGCCGGGAATATGTCGTGTGCGCGACGACGCTCATCGCCGGAGTTCTTCTTAAGATCGCAGAAATCGTACAAATCTGGGTGCCAGGGCTCAATATAGGCAGCGAATGACCCCACCCGCTTGCCGCCCTGATTGACCGCTACGGCAGTGTCATTGAAAACTTTTAGATACGGAACAATGCCGCTCGACTTGCCGTTCGTACTGCGAATGACATCGCCTTCGGGGCGCACTCGGTTCCAGTCAGTACCAATTCCACCGGCATATTTCGACAGATTGGCACATTCGACCATCGCATTAAAAATGCCAGTATCTTTACCAAGTTCACCGATTTCATCGGATACGGTATTCAGATAGCATGACGACATTTGACTATGAAGCGTGCCAGAATTGAACAGCGTCGGAGTAGATGAAATAAACTTCATGCCCGACAGCACATTGTAGAATTCAATCGCACGATCCGTAGGCTCATCCTCCTCAAGCGCCAGACCCATCGCCACGCGCATCCACATATGCTGCGGCAGCTCAAGAATCTTCGAGCTATCGACGACTTTTCGTTCTTCAGTAATCAGATAGCGATCCGCAACCGTTTGTAATCCTAAGTAGGTAAACAGTAGGTCACGGGATTGGTCGATTGCCCCATCCAGACGTTCAAGATTGAACAGCGATAGCAACCGGGGGTCCACACGCTTCGCCTCAATTGCCTTTTCGATGTACGACTCAAGTGTCGGATACTTGATACTTCCGCCCGTGACTTCCTTATACAATTTCTGCAACAGCAAACGCGCGGCGACAAAAGTGTAATCGGGAGACTCGACAGTAATCAGTGTCGAAGCCGCCTTGATTAGCGCATTGTGAATGTCTTCGGTCTTGATGCCGTCAAATAGCATCAGGTTCGTTTCAGTTTCCAGCTCGGACTGTGAAACATTAAGCTCCTCGCAGGCCCACTCAACTGCCTTGTGAATCTTCTCAATTTGCAGGGACTCTACTGTGCCATTGCGCTTTACTACGTTCATACCCATGTGATTCATTTCCTTGTTGCCCTGCGTTATAAATTAGGCTCTCGATTATAGCTAAGTCACTTATGACTTACTATATAAGCCCGGCTACCATGTGCCAAATTCTTTACTCATCTCTGATTCTTTGACTTTTGTAGTCGTAGTCAGCCCAACAGTGGAACCTAATGTGCTTGGCAAACGAACAGGCGCGATGGCGATCATAATGTCAGAAACCCCATCCCGAACATTCGTTTGAATTCCCATATCTGATCCGCAGTGATGCGCAGCTCCAGCTTAACGCTGAGCGAGTCTTGGGCGCAGCTATGCTCGGCCTCCATCCTGAGAACGCGTGCTGAGGCATAGCCCTTGTCGCCGCTCATACCGTCTGCTCCCAACCGCAGCGATTGCACCCAGCCTTGCCCTTGCGATACCAACCCAAGGGAGCCCCGCAGCGTGGACATGCGTTGAATGTTTTGTATATTCTGTATCTCATGCTGCCATTGACCTATAAAGTGCGATTGCTTGTTGAAATTGACTTGTCCTGATGCCCGCTTCGATTGCGCCACAGGCGTCAGCAAGGTGCTCATTATCTGCTACCGGAACCATATTGCCCTTCAGCTTGCGAAGTAACCAGTTCGCGCCCGGATGCTTGTTCATGGCCCATTCAATCATATTCTCCTTCGTCGCCTGCTTGCGCCCCGTAGTTTGCTTGTACCCTGCTGCTGCCAGTTTGACCTCTGCGGGTGTGACCTCAATCAACGGAATCGGACACGCTGCAAGCACCCCTACACACATGCCGTAGCTTGCCATTGCGCGCGATGACTGCGAGCCTACCGGAATCTCTGCGATTGCCAGCACTGCCCCCTTGCAGGCATTTATCATGCCTTGATAGAGATTTGAGGCGCGACGAAGATCATCGGAGTTCTTGCGCACAGTCTTGCCATTCTCACTCTCGCTTTCGACAAGGATGAGATTGTCGATGGTGTATTCCAACGTGTGAACATTTAGCGTCGCCTGGGCGAACCCAAAGTTTCTCAGTGAGGGGTCACAGCCGACTATTTTGATTGTTGTCATTTCTTTCCTTTAAGTTACCAACTTCCAAACAAGGGGTCTTCCTTATACTTGTCCCGGCGACCGTCTTTGTCGGCGACAATTTCCAGACTTTCCCCTTCCATTTTTGCCGCTCTCATATTTATTTCGTCAATCTCTGCATAAACGCCATCCATAAAGGTGTCAAAACCATCGATATACCTACAGGCATGAACTAGATCACACTCGACGCGTACATTTTTATTCTCGTCACGCGGCCAAAAAACAAGAATCACAGCCCCCCTTTTTCCAACATAAGCTGTCCGACCTACAAATACCTCACCACCGATGAATGATGCCGTCTGGTATTTAACTGACCCCTTTGTTGTCACGCCCCACGTGAGCCTACAGGGCTCACCGACACGAAAAATATACGGCGAACCAAGACGCGAGAACCTTGCGGTAATCGTATCGGCGATAAGGCACCGCTCCTCTGCTTTACTCACACAAGTACCCCGAAATGGCAGACAGTCCGTCGCGCTTCGTGACCGTGACAGTATTGTCAATCCAACATTTCAAATCATTGTGCGAGATAACCAACACAGTTCCTCGCTCTCGCGCCTTGCGCTCAAGAACCCCCATCAAGCGCTCCAGACCGGCGCTGTCGAGCGCATCGTCAATCTCGTCACCTATCCATAGCTCGATGGGTTTCGTTGCCCTGGAGGCGACCAAGTCTTGCAGCGCCAACATCGCTGCAAGTCGAACCTTGCGCTTCTCGCCACCTGACAAGCCCTTGAATGTTTTCGCGCCTTTCTCGTTGGTGACATCGATGTTGAATTTCTCTTTAAGGTCGCCTTTTGCCGTGGTGCTGAGAGTGCTCCAAACCGCACTGATATTTCCGTCAGACAGAACAGACAGATAGTCTGCCGTTCGCTCGTTCAGAAATGGCGTCACGGTGTCAAGAATGTGCGCCCGCACCCCAGCTGGGCCAAATACCTTCACGACACTGTTGGCGATTTCAAGCTTGGTTTCCGACTCTGCGATTGAGGTTTCGAGTACCCCAAGGCCGTGCTCGTACTCCGTCTCGTTTGTTTTCAGCATCGTGATGACTGCCTCAAGCGGGTTAGGATCGGTCAACGCCCTTGCAGCCTGCTCATTCGAAGTGTCATAGTCCTTTTTAGAAAGTCGCAGGTGATTCTTGATTGTTTCGATTTTGCCCAATTCCACATTGATCGCAGAACGGCGCGCGGCTATCGCACTCACGTCGGGCAGCACAATCGAATCAAACTGTGCCTGCGCATCAGCTACTTCAGGCAGATATACTTCCGTGAGCTCCTTTTTGAGCGCTTGAATCGCCTGAAGCTGTTTTGTTAATTCGCCTTTTATATGTGCCCGGAAAGTCTCAACGTCATGCTCTTCGCCACCAGGCTTACCGCAGGCAGGACAGGGTTTCATCACTTCAGCCGCCGCGTTGTCCAGTCGGTACTTCAGCGTAGCGGCGACATCGGTAGCCAGCTTGATCGCATCTTGTTGGCGGGATAGTCGCCGCTGCTTATCATTCAGTAGTGACTGAGCTTTTAAACGCGCTTTGGATTGGTCGTCATGGGTCGCCAGTTGGGCATCGATCACCGCCCCTTCTGTCGTCAACGCCAGCGCGTCCCGAGCCTTGAGCTCGGCAAGCAGCTTCGTCATCAACAGCTTGGTTGTTTGAGAGGCGCTCAAATAAGACTCATGGCGCGCCTTGCGCCCGCTTTCGAACTCATCAAACTCCATGCGCGCTTTCGCGATTTTTGCCTGGGTCGCAGCAAGATGCTCTTTGCTAAGATTGCGTTTGGTAAGATGCGACTCCATCAAGACTTTTGCCCGCCCTAGCTCGTCGCGAGCCACCGCGTATGCCTGCTCAAGGCGCTCAACACCGGCAGCTTCCTCGATTAGCAGTTTCAACTGCTTGTCGGTCATCTTCGGCAGATCAGGCATTTCTTCCTGACCTGCATAGATTGCAGCCATAAACACATCAAGCGAACAGCCCATCACTTGATTGATGACTTCCTGAGTTTCGCTTTCAGTGCCCTTACTCATATCCACCCACAACTCGCCATCGCCCGACGCGGCATGAATGAATGTCTGATTCTTGAACTCGGCATCCTTGCGGTAACGGCTGATACGGTAAGTTGTGGCCCCGTCCTGCATCACTACCTGGACCAGCGTGTTCTTTTTGACGGTATTGTTCACCACCGCGTCACCCGACTCCCCGCGCGCCGTTGCCCCATACAGCGCCCAGCACAGAGCATCGGGTATGGAGCTCTTGCCTACCCCGTTTGAGGTCGCAGAAGTGTCGTCTTCGTTCATGCCCTGAATCAAGCATAAACCGCGATTGTCGAGACTGATCGGATCAGCGTCACCGATGGTCAGAAAGTTGCGTATTTTTAAGCTTAGAAATTTCATTTCAGCGCGCCTAGAATCTTGTTTTCAAGTGCAGCATGACCGTCATTCACTCCAGCCACCCATGCTGCCGTTATCAGTTGATCCATATCGAACGCCTCCTGAAAGGAATCAAATTTCTGTCGCGTCGTAACCTCTTCAGTCTTGTTGTCATGCGTTCGGGTATAGCGCCATATCGCGACGCCGGATTTGTCGTCTGGGTTGGTGCCATTTGCCGCAAATTCAAACTTCGGTCGCACACTCGGCCTCCCAATAAACTCGTTCATCGATAGGGTCATAAATCTTGTCAGGCGTGACTACAACTTCAACTACCCCATCGTCCTCCTCGCACTCATCCAGCGCTTCAGACGGAGTGGCGAAAATCACTGGCTTGCCCTCTTCATCGCGCCAAGAAGCAGTACGCCCTTCGAAGACGGTATCGATTACAGTAATAAACGGCATCTTCAAATCCCCGCAATTGAAAGAACACGCTGACATTCTCGCTGTACGCTTTCGGCATGTGCGAAAGTCTGCCCCTTGATATATTCGTCAACGGAAGCGCCAATTGACGCGCCCGCAGTGACCGAGGGCGCAATGGAACCCTCTCGCGCCTTTACTGGCTCCTTGACGCTCTGAATTAAAATGCCCTTTGCGCCGGAAGCCTCCAGCCACTCGCGCATCTTATTGATGTCCTGCATCTTGTTGGTTGTCACCCGAGCGCGGACATAGTTGCCCTCAGCCATCAACTCGGCGTCCGTTTCACTTTCGGCAGATAACAAATCAATGAATTCGGGCGCATGACTTTTACGCCACTCTACGAACGCGTCACGAACAATCAGGAAGCCCGCTTTGCTTCCCACGTCACTCCAGGTGTGATGCGCCAGAGCGCCAATGCTGTAGACTTTGTTGCCGAAGTTCTTGTGATGGTGATAATGACCGGCGAAAACCTTGCGAAAGCCCAGCGAAGCCAGGTAGTCCGAAGTGAGCCCATGGTCCGGGATACCCACCAGTACGTCATCTATAGGCGCATGAATAACAAGATCAAGGTTTCCAACGTCGGTAGATGCGGCAGAAGCGGCGTCTTCGAGCGCCTTCTTGAGGTCGCCGATGTTCTGAATCCATGGGACCATCACAACGTCATCACAAATACCGATGCCCGCTGCTGGCGTATTGACTATCGCACAACCGACCCCCTCCAATGCAGTAACCGCGCTGCCCAGTCGGTCTGAGTCTTTACCTTCAAGGTCGTGGTTTCCTGCGACGATGTATATCTTGAACCCGCGCTTTACCAATGCCGAATAAGCGTCGAGCGTAGGATTCAATACGCTGGGGGTGATATTGCCGCGAACGTGGAAGGTATCACCCGCGTTAATAATCGTATCGCCCCCAGCCGCATCGACTTCGTCAGCGCATCGATGCAATTCATTCAGCAGTATTTGCAGGCGACTGTTGATACCGTCTGCCCCTACCGTAGCGAACGCACTCCAATTGTGCAGGTGAATATCCGACACAATCCCGTATGGCTTTCTCATAACTCTTCCCTCTATTGCGTTAAATTATAGTCTGTTACTCACTGATGACTTACTTATTTTGACGAAACTTTCATCGCCTTTATTTTCACGTCATCCTCGATTTCCAGATGTCGAAGCCCGAAGCAATTGAATGGCAGCGACCAGTAGGTTTGCTGTGCGTTTCTTTTACTTCTAAAGGTTTCCCACTTGGTAAGCCACAGCTCTTCGATATTCTCGGCTTTACTTAAGCTGCGCTTGGGATTGGCTGTAACCTGAACGCCGATATGCGAAAGTGGGATGCCCTCTTCCACGATCTTACTTACGACAGACTTGTCGAACGCCCACTCCTGCGTCACTGACAGAAATTCTCCCTTAAGCTTCGCGGCCCAGAAAATGCGAAGGGGCCTGCCGGTCGAGTCCCGTAGCTTGTACTCGCGAATCTCACCGCAGAATTGACTGCCAAGTCGCACCCGCTTGGTGCGGTACTTACCGCTCGGATGGTCTTTGTATTCCCTAGAGATGATGACCTTGAATGCCATCTACCAAGTGCCCCATGCGGGGTTAGCTGCGCGCTGAGCCTCTAAGTCAAGGGCTGAGCGACGGGCTGCTTCGTGTGGACTTGTGATATCCGGAATACCATCAATGACTATGGCGTGACCTGTCTTGCCAAGCTTACCAAGACCTTCAGAAACAGCGTCTTCGGCTTTCTTTTTATCAATCTTGTGCTGAATTTTCAATACCTGTTCTGGGTTTGCCTCTTCCCAGGCATGGACGGCAAGCGTAGGCTCTTTGCCAAGCCGAGTAAACCCAGAACGCAATAGCCAGCTTAAGTATTCCGGCTCTGTCGCCAGCACGAACCGCACCGAATGGTCGCGAAATTTGCCAAAATCAAACTTACTGTCCATCTGCATCATAGAGCCTCCTTGCTACCCCTCTGGGCTGGTATATTTCAGGTGAATCACCGTCACCTTTGAATCGTAACAACAGCGATTTGGCCCGTATCGCTTAATCATTGCAGTCGCCACACGCTCGCCTGCACCTTCTTTGGGTAAGTGCTTCTGGTTGTGGTTCTGGCTACCGTACAGTGCCCCCATTTCTCTCAAGGCGCCCACCGTAATGCCCGTCACCTTTGCGCTTCCCATCACGCTATACAACTTCTTGTCCATCAGCAGAACTTCTTCACCTGGATTCAGGCGCTTCGACCATGCGACGCCAAGCCTGAACGTATTAAATTCGCCTTCAATCCCACTCATGGGCGGTGAGAATTCGATAACCCTTGTCATGCCATACCTCCCTATAATGAACCTGAGTCCATTATAGGGAGGCATTAACTTGCCTATCTAATGGCTAACGTTATGCGCTTTCATTGTGACTGATATAATCGTCAGTCCCATCACCAAAACCTTTCCACCATTCATCATGCTCGTCTGTGCCTTCGTCGTATGGGCATGACGGCGTTGTGGTCATGCCCTCATATTCCCCGACCAACCAGCC
Organism: uncultured Chloroflexota bacterium; assembly: GCA_937870805.1. GTDB lineage: Bacteria > Chloroflexota > Anaerolineae > Aggregatilineales > Phototrophicaceae > JACAER01. The sequence goes on along the minus strand of CALMZT010000751.1, from coordinate 3,980 downwards.
AGCATCAAGCCCGCGCTCATAGGCTGTTCTGGTGACGGCTACCCCACGCTGCCGCATGGCCCACACAACGCGTAAACGGCATTTTGCACCAAGGCATCCGGATCAAAATCAGACTCTGTGCCACACATCGTTGCGCCCCGCACTGCGTAGCGAATTGCGGCAACTACAGCGTCACGCTTGCTATTGTCCAAAATCGGATGTGGCGTATCTGGAGTGCAATCCCGTTCTGCGTCCCACCCTGTTGTTCGAGGGGTGTAAAGCCAATGGTCTCCTGGTAATGGAAACGATCCAACAAAAAACCCACTACCGTCTGGTGATCTATTCATAATCACTCTCCTCTTCTAAGCGCCAACTTTGCGCTTGCCCTTTTCGAGCCAGTTAATTGCCGCATAGTGCATCATCACTGAGCCCGTTACCGTTCCTGCGATGTAGACCACGCCAAGCGTCATCGCCTCGCTCAGCGGCATCCCAGGCTTCGCAACCATCCCGATCAGAATGAACTGCGAAACGAACCAAATGCCGTTGCTGAACACCGCCGCTATCGCGTGGTAGCCATAGCTGCCCGAGTTACGGGCGCGACTGACCCATGTAAATGCTGCGTTCTGCACAACCAAGAGCATGAACCATAGAATCAGGCTCATGATTTCGCCAATGCAAAAAGTTCGTCTTGTAGCTTTGCTTCATCGATATGCTGAATCAAAGCCTTTTTGTAATACGACTTGCCGTCCGTCCAGGTAATGCGCGCGCCGGATTGAACCAGCTTGCCCTTCCCAATCAGCCAATCAATCATCGAGCCGGTCACGTCAAAGTACCCCGTGCCGTCTTCGTTGAACATCATGCGCCAGGAGATTTCCTGAAACGGACGCGTCAGCTTGTTCTTCGTGGTTTTCATGGATATCTCCTGACCGACGAAGGTTTTAACGCCCCCTCGGTCTTCCATGATCTTCTTGCGGCCCAATGCGATGCGCACGGTCGAGTAGAACTCCATCGCGCCCCCTCCGGGGGTGCAGTTATGAACAATCACTCCGTTTTGCTTATTCCCCACAAGGTAATTGTGGTTCCCGCTAACCGTCACGTCATAGCGCCCGAAGCCACGGTGCTGACTGCCCTTTCGTATCTCTTTTATCGTTGCAAAAGATGACCTAACTGTACTCTCGGTCCACAAATCAAAATCAACGTATTGTCCACGTAGGGCTTCTGGCAATTTTCTCTCCATACATGGAGGGACAAAGGGCGCGATCAATTTGGCAATTTTCAACGAAGATTCTGAGTCAAATATCAAAGCGCCCTCGCGGCTACGAACGCGACTTCTCAGCCCGTGCTTTTCAAAAAGCATATCCGCGAGGTCATCCATGTAATCGTCATTCTTCTTGCGTTTGACAGAAACCGTATAGCGACATTCCCTGTCGGTTGCGAGATGCCCATCGTCCATAATCCAGAGCGCTAACTTCATAGGCGCGAGCGACTGCAACAGACTAAGCGGATCGCGCTTATATGGAAGCATTTCGTACAGCTCATGCATAAACTCCGAGTCATAACGGACACCAACTCCGCTTTCACCCCAAGCAACAGGCACGCTCGAAAAGCGAATGTGCTTTGCCATTTTTTCAACTTTCCATTTTGCATACTCTGGGTCGTTGCTATCCTGAATAAGCAAATTCGCGGTTTTGCGATTGCTTCCCATTGCTCTAAGGCACGAGTCACCTGCAATTACCCCCTCAATAAACTCAGCAAGGCTTCCGCCAATAGAGGACTCAACCTTGGTTACAAGACGGCTGCCGACACCTAAAGCATCAGCCCGCTCCCAGCCACCTTCGGTGAGAATCTTATGGTCGGCGGTCACGGTCATCCCGATAGCGCCGTTCTTAGTCTGAACTGCGTCTGTTCTAATGAATATCCAGTCTTCGCCCTTTGGTAGAGGTCCGTTGTCGTGCCAGTCAATAATTTTCTTTGGCTCAAGCTCTCGCGTTTCTTCATTAAACGACCACACGCTCTTGTCGATTCTTCCATCTACAATTTCACGAATCGTTGCCGAGGTTCCGTCAACGAACGGAACAACCGTATCGCCCCTCAAGCACGTAGGATCGCCATAAACGACCCCCGGCTTTGTGCGAATTTGATTTAAGTACAAAATCGTGAAATTGTACTTTTCAGCGAATGCCGCCATCACCTTCAGCGTAGTCGAAGTGACCCGAGCCAGCGCTGTCGTGTCGTTCATGTTGAACTCGTCCATGTCTTTATCGAGCATCGACTTGGGCAATGCCGAAGCAATGGAGTCGAACACGAACAGAATTGGAGCATCAGCAGGGATCGCCTTCTCTTCCCGAATCGTCTTCGCTGCCTTCGCCATATTCATGTTTGACTCTTCCCACGTTGCAGGCTGTTGGTAAATCCAGTGCGGGAAGGTGTCGTTTAGACCCATGTTCTTCGCCAGCTTGATATCAAAGCTGCGCTCGTGGTCCATAAACCCAGCGATGCCGCCTGCTTGCTGCGCTTGGATCATCATCATGGTCGCCAACGCTGTCTTACCAGAGCTTGACGGACCATACATTTCACATAGCCGCCCTTGCGGTAAGCCGCCTTCAGGGTTATTGCAGATAATCTGATTTAGCGGCGGAAAACCCGTGTCAATAAAGTGCGAAACCCCTTGGTTTTCACGATTGCCGCCAATTGCAGCAGTTAATGCTTTTGCGAGCGCTTCCATACCCATATCAAATCTCCTTAGTAGCTTGCGAGCGCGCAACCAGATCGCCTGCGTCATGTCGCGCCAAATTGATAGTGAGGTTACCCATATTTGCATCTGCGCCAAACTGACTCCGAAGCTCGTTGTTAATATCGGCGAGCTTCGCGTAAAACGCCAAGACCAGCATGACCGCGAATCCTGACTTGTCGCCCATCACCAGCAGATAGAAAAATGCCATCAGCATAAAAATGTGATCGCGTGTAAACATCAGTCCTGCCCACGCCCACATTTTGAAGTCGCACTTCGCAAGAAGACGCTTGATCGGGTTCACTATCCGGCGCTCGGGCCAACTCAGTTGATATTCCATTTATTGCTCCTTATTAAGCTGCGGCTTTCATGCGAAACACCTGCATGAAATTGTCAAAGTTGCGGAGTACCGAACCAAATGCCAGCTTTTCACAGAAGTGCTGGAACTTTGCTTCGCTGTACTCTGCTTTAATTACAACTACATCTTCGCGACTGGGGTTCGGCACGTCGAGCAAGTTCATCAGCTTGTAATTCCGCTCGAACGCCGCACGCCCTGCTGGACTTGAGAGCTTTACGTGTGCGACCTTCTTCGGCACAAAATCACCGCTGTCGCACTGCGCGAAGAAATTCTCGACCGACTTGAACTGCGCCAGAAACTCGGGGGCGCCCTTCTCGCCAATGCCACCCACACCTGGCACGTTGTCGGACGTATCGCCCATTAGCGCCTTACCCTGCACGAATTCCTCTGGCGTAAAGTACCCTGTGAACTCTGCGAAGTTGCTAATGTTTACCGTATGGTCACGAATTGGATCGAACCACGTCACGCCTGGGCGAACCAATTGCAACCAGTCCCTATCGCCTGATACCAGCACGATCTGCTCACCGGCAGCGCTAAGCTTCTTGACCAGAATCCCGGCCATGTCGTCAGCTTCGAGCGTGGTAGCGAAGGTTTGAAGGATTCCCAACAGCGACATTGCCTTCCGAACAAACGGCGACTGAGCCTTATAAGCGTCTTTATGTGCTTGCTGCACTTCGTCTTTCGCTTTTCGGTTTTCCTTATATGAAGAATGGATTTCTTTTCTCCACCGGGCTTCTCCGTCCCACAGAATGAGAATTTGCCAGCCTGGGTATCTCTCCGAGAGCTGACGCATTGACTTGACCATCCCGAAGATGGCCTGCGTTTGAAACTCCCTACCCTCGGCGCCCATTCGAACACTGAGCTTAGTGGCGTTATGCGCGGCGTGTCCCAGCGAATTGCCGTCTATGATTA
>CALMZT010000750.1 GCA_937870805.1 uncultured Chloroflexota bacterium | reverse complement strand
AGCGCCTTACCGCCTTCAGCGGCATTCGCGTTCGCCGTCTTGACCGTTTCGCCGCTTAATTGGCGAAGGTATTGAATAAGCAACAACAGCCTTTTTCCACGCAATTTGGCTAACATTCTCAACACCTTTGCTACTGCACAACCGATTGCGCGCCCAAGACTCCCATCGTCACCAGCACTGTGAGGATGATGCTCCACAGCACTGCGCCAATACTCATCCACGCAAACAGATTTCGCGGCTGCGCATTCATTGCGACGCCAATCGCTGCGCCGAGCATCGAACCCGTCGTCATCGGTGCCGCCAGCCCCAAGCCGATCACGCCATAACTTTCCCAGATGCGCCCCATAAAGCTGTCCGTTTTGAGAGTCGTCCTTTTGCCGAGCCGCTTCATAATCCAGGTACGTACCCCACCGCCCAGCATCGTCACCAGCGCCACGCCGAGAATGTAGCTCAGCGACAGCGTGATGATAACGACTACAGGGGATAAGCCCATCGCTAGTCCTGTGACAATCGCCAGCCAGAAAAAGACAAACCCCATACCAAAGATGGTAATGATTTTCGGGAGCACTTCGGCTAATTCTTGCATGTTTTCCTTTTAGCAAACGACTTACATTACATCATGCATTAAAGTGTCAAAAGGAACTCAAATGGATTTATTTTTGTGATAGGCTGTAAGCATAACACGAGGTTGAAGGTTATGGTCATGCCCACTGCGTCACTCACTTTACGTATCCATTCACAGTTGTGGATGCTGGCAGTTCAAAACTGCCTGCTATGCCCGTTGGAAACCCGTGAAGGGGTTGGGTGCTGCGATGTTTCAACCTCTTCAGAGGTTTAACAATTCGCTGTAGCTCTGGGTTTTGAACCCAGAGCGGCAAGCTGCATAAGGTGAGTGCGTCACAAGCGTACTGCCAATCACGAACTTACAGTGTCAGTTTACGCCTTCATCTCCACGCTCATAACTGACTCTGGCGTACTCGCAATGGCGTCACTATTTACCAAGTGACTCTGTGTCCCTGAAAGAGACAGTTTTAAGCCACAAACTGTCTCATCCTGCCTGAAATGTCAGAATGGGCTTGCCTCTAAAACCCATTCTGCTGGATGAACATAAACTGCAAGAAGTTTTCGCGCTCGTCGGGCGTCATCGGGCGCGGGCGCGCAAGGTCATCAATGATCCCCGTATATAAATCTACCGTGAGCAAGCGCCCCTCGTAGATGAATAGCTGATCCATGAAAAAGCGCACGTTACCCCAAAACGGCTGGTCGAAAAACAGGTTGCCCATGCCGTAGTGCAAAAGCACCTCATCACCGCCGTCAACGGGCGTGTAAAATTCAAAGGTCTGCGGCTTGTGCGCCTGCGTGCCTACAACAATATCTGCGCCTAAATCGGCGAGCTGGCGATAATCATACACCTGCCGGTCAATCGGCGTGTACTGCTCGTATTCGGCGTACTGTACCGTGACCACGACCACATCATACGCTGCCGCAAGCTGTGGAATAATCTCGCGCAGCCAATCCATCTCGCAGTAAGCCGCGCCAGGTCGCACGCCGCCTGTCATAGTATCGTCTTCGTTGACCAGCGCGTAGTAAGGACCATTCCAGTTACACGCCAGCATCGCAATCGTGCTGCCATTGTTCTCGATGATGTAAGGGGTACGCGCCTCTGCCAGTGTTTCGCCGCCGCCGATGGTCGCCATGCCCGCCTCGTGAAACATATCCAGTGTGCGTGAGTACACTCCGTAGCCATAGTCGTTGTTATGGTTGCCTGTGAGTTCGATGATGTCTGCGCCGAGATAGGTGAACAAGCCAAAATGAGCATCCGTCGAACAGAACGACCCTAACACAGGCTCATCCGAAGCGGGACAGCGCGGCGCAAACGACACTTCGTTGCTCATGTGGAAGTAATCAGCATTATTGACATAGGGACGTATCTCCTCGCCTGCCCACACAATGCCGTTTTCATCGAGCGCAGGTGCGACGCCGCGAGTGAGCGCCGTCACGCCCGACAATAGAATGCGCGTGAGATACGCCGGGTCATAATTCGGCGCACGGCTGGCGAAAGCAAAAGGATACACCAACAAATCACCGTCCAGCGGTAGAAGTTCATCGACGTTTAACATGCGGAAGCGGCGCGTCAGTTGGTGGAACGGCAAAAGAGTGTAAGCTGTACGTTCGCTCCACAGCGCGTTGATGAGTTCTTCGTCGGCGACAGTGCGTGTCGCAGCGTTGATGGGCACGCCATTCTCTTGCAGCGCTGACCACGCCGTAAAATTGATGATGAGATTCGAGGCAAGATCCCCGTTCGCCACACGTTCTAACGTCTCGCTGCTGATATTGGCTTGCAGGCTGGGAAAAGCAACGGCGGGCACGAGCAAATAGAGGGGAGATTCGGCTGCTGTTTGCGCTGTCGGAAACGCCCATTCCGCCGTGTAAAACTGTAAATATTCAGCAACGTGCGATGCCCAATAGCTATCTTCGTGCTGCCCTTCGGGGTAGATGGTGTAGGTATGTGTCAAGCCGCGTTCGGTCAAGCGGCTGTCCATTAAGTCGAGATTGACCTGCGCGTAATCGTCGCGCCCGCGATCTAAGGCGATACGCAGGGTTTCGACGTTTGGTGCAGTGAGCGCAAGGTCAAGTGGATTCTGTTCTGCGGGCGCGTTACCTTCGTCAAAAAAGGCGCTGTGCCCGCCGACGATGCTGAACAGATCAGGATGCAGCAGCGCAATATTGAACGCCCAAAAGCCGCCGCGTGAAATGCCACCAATTGCCCTCATCTCACGGCGCGCATCAATGCGATACTGCGACTCGGCATCGGGCATGAGTTCTGTTAGAAAGACATTCGACCATGAGGATTCAGTAAATGAGTTCTCGTTGGCAATCCAATCGCCATAAGGCATCACAGCGATGAACGGCGGCATCGTGTACTGCAAAATGCCACGATCCGCCGCTTCGACCAAACCCAGGTTCAGCCAATGGGTATCGTCGCTGGCAGAGCCGTGCATGAGATAAATCACCGGATACGTGAGGCTCGATGTGTCATAACACGGCGGCAGGTACACCGAGTAGCGCATCTCCTGACCTAAAACGACGCTGTTGTAGGTGCGCTGCTCGACACGCCCGCCTGTCTCATCGCAGAAGATTTGAGCGTGAACAGAAGAAAATTGAACCGCCAACACGCAAAGAACGCCAAGAGAAAATAGCAAGAAGTAACGAAGATTGAAAGTCATCAGTTTGTACCCAAAACGAAAAGAACGCCTTATGATACACTATCCTGGCGTTCCTGGGTCTACGTTGTCAGAAATTGTCTTTAGTGGTTGTTGTCTTCGCTGAGTCGATAGCCAATGCCGCGCACGTTGACAATTAAGTCTTCATCCTGTCCAGCTTGCTTCAGCTTGCGGCGCAGGTTGCTGACGTGCGGGCGAATCACTTCACGCGCTTCAGCTTCATCCACTGCATAGCCCCGTACCTCGCGCACCAGTTCATGACAGGGTACAACACGCCCGCGATGTGCTGCTAGATACAGCAACAGATCAAATTCCGTCGGCGTCAGGTCAATGGGTTTATCACCCACCGAAATCTGGTAGCGACCCGGAAAGACTGTCAATGGACCCAGCTTCATGCTGTTGCTCACCGACTGTTCGGTTGTTAAATCGCCACCCATCGACGCGCCATCTTCAAGGGGTGTATTGTCGATAGCGCTTTTGGCGTTTTCGACATCAGCGCGGCTCAGTTCAAACACATTACTGCGCAGCGTTTCCAGCAAGGCGCGGCGACGGCGCAGATTACGTGCGCGCTCGACCCCACGTGACACGCTGGATTTGATGTCCTGGCTAGAGCTAGGCTTAATTAAGTAGTCGTGTGCGCCTAAACGCAGCGCCTCAACGGCTGTCCCTAAACTAGCATAGCCGGTCATCAAAATCACAATGGAATCTGGGGCAGTTTCCTT
>CALMZT010000749.1 GCA_937870805.1 uncultured Chloroflexota bacterium | reverse complement strand
GCTCCTGTGCGCGTGTGCGTGAAGTCCTGATCGTAAGTAGGGGCTAATGGATCAAAGGTCATTTATTGATGACTGTCAACTGACAACTCGCTCAACGGTTGTCGTCAAGCCGTTTTTCGCCTGTTCCCGTTCGCTTTTGGTCAATTCCATGCCAAGCCTGCCAATCGCAACATTCGCAGCAAGTTTTGCGCGTTTCAGCGGGTTTTCGCGTTTCAGGTTTGCCTTGTTCAGCGCGACACTGTTGACCATCCAGCGCGTGGCATAGCTGTAAAAGCGCCGCGAGTAGCGTCCCGCCACCGTCAAATCTCTATCACTGCGTTGATCCCATGATCTGTCGCTCAACACACGGCTTTCGACTTCGGCGTAATAGGGCGTGCCTTTGATGGGGTAGGCGACAGTCGTTAAGAAAATGTCGGGATTCGATTTTTTCAGGTGTTCAGTTGTGGCGATGAGGTCTTCCATCTCCTCGCCGTCATAACCGAGCATGATGAACATCCCCGTTTGGATGCCATAGTGTTGCAGCAGGTGCGTTTTCGCCTGCACATCTTCGACCTGCACCTTGCGCTTCATCGCATCCAAAATTTTCTGCGAACCACTTTCCGAGCCATTCCACAGACGGAAGCAGCCCATGTCTGCCAGCGTCTTGACCACTTCCTCATCAAGCCGATCTGCGCGCGAAATGCACTCAAACGGGATACGCACGCCACGTTCTTTCAGTGCTTCGGCGTAGCGCATAAACCAGCGGCGATTGATGGCAAACACGTCATCTGCATACCAGATCAAATCAGGGTTGTAGCGCTCTTTAATCCACAGCAGTTCGTCGGCGGCGTCTTCGGGCGTGCGGCGGCGATGCGTGTTGCCGTATACCGAATGGCTGCACCACGTACAGGTATAGGGACAGCCGCGCGCGTGAATCACTGAGATCGAGCTTTGCCCGTGATTGTCTTTCCAGATACGCATGTATTCGGGGATGTCGATGGCTTCGCGGTCTGCCCAGGGGTTCGCGCTCAAGTCCTGGATAAAGACGCGCGGCTCGGTTTCGATCACCTTACCGTCGTCGTCTATAAAGGCGATTCCGGTGATGTTATCTAAACCGCTTAAACCGTGTTTCGTCAGATGCGGAATCAGTTCTTCCAGCGTGAGTTCGCCTTCGCCTTTGACGATGAGGTCTGCGCCGTGCTGCAAATAATCGGCGGCGTAATAGGGTGGTTCAGGTCCGCCGAGAATGACGATTGCGCCATTGGCTTTGGCGATGGCAGCCATCTGCAAGACGTTGCGCTTGGTCATCATGTTGGTGTAGATGCCGACGATAAGCGGGCGTTCGCGCTGAATTAGTGTCTTGTAGGCGTCCATGCTCTGGAACGTCGAGTCGAACACGCCCACGCTGAAGCCCTGCTTCTTGAGATACGACGAAATATACAGCACCCCTAACGGTGGATAAGGCTTCATCACCTTGCGTTCGTGGGGGTCGTCATACAGAAAATAGCCGTGCGCGAGTAGGATGTCCATAGAAACCTTAGAATGTAATTTCAATTACGGTACAGAATGACCAGTTGTTGTTTGAATGTAGTCTAGGAGTTGTTGATATAGTTGAGGTTGGGCTTTCGGAGTAACCTCAAAAGACATCCCGTGAAATAAAATTAAAATACGTCGATAGTATTTTTTAGCAATACCCTCTTCTGACATATAGTTGAAACCTATTGCATGGTCAAGGTTCATGAGATAATCACCGGGATGATCCTGGACCTTGCCGTTATCTTCATATTTAAGTTTCACCCAAGTTGCCATGCTTTACTCCGATACCTAACTCGTTTTTGACTTCCTCGATGGTGTAAAGTTTACTCTTATCTGCTATCGCCTCACGCAAGCGTTCAGCAAATTCAGGCGTGAACTCCTTACCTGCGTCGGGGTCTGGCAACTGCATTTCAAGTTCCCATACTGCGTGCTGCACAATCTCACTGACCACTTCACGTATCAGCGCTTTCAGTTCACCCACTGTCATTTCACTGACTTTGGTATCGTTGGTAATCGCTGCTTTATCCACCATAGACCACATCCTTTCCTCGCCTCATTATAACAGTTCCATTGTTTTCCCTTGGCGTTCATCGTTGTACTCAACGCGGCGTCTTGGCGGTTCAAGCGTCTTTTCGCTCCCGTTTCTTTCTCAGCTTTTCGTTCGCTTTGCCATACCCTTCGGCGGCATCGGAGACATCCTTCGCAGTTTGCACTGTCAGCGGTTCGCCTGCTTTGAAGTCGGCTTCTGTAGTGACAGCCCAAGCCGTCAGTCCGATCTTCGCGCCGATGTGATCTACCAATTTCAACAGTGTGGCTTTCGACGGCGTGCGCGCGATAAACTGTACGAAGCGATAGCCATTATCAGCGACCTGAACCCCGTGCAAGCTAATGTCGATTTTGACTTCTTCAGCAGCTTTGAACAACTTGAAGAAGGCATCGCGTGGCTTGGTTGGGCGCATCACCCAACGACAGATGAAATATTGTGGCTCGCTCAGGATTCAAGCGTTTCGTCATCTTCACCTTCGGGGTGTCGTGGCTCGCGCTGTTCGCGTGGCCCGCGGCCCTCGGCTTCGACGCCGCCGTTGCCCGGCCCTTCCGGCGAGGCCGGCAAGGAGACGTGGGCGGCGTAGTAGTGCA
>CALMZT010000748.1 GCA_937870805.1 uncultured Chloroflexota bacterium | reverse complement strand
TGGCTTGCGCGCCTGATCGTGTTCGTCGTGCTTGGTACCATGATGGTCAGTGTGATCTGGTGGAATCTCACCAGTGTGACGATTGACGAAATTGGTACACCCCTGAATGTTGACCCTATGCCTAACGATCTGCGCCGATTGATGTGGTACACAGGTATGTGGCAGCATTGGGGCATGTTTTCCCCGTACCCTTCCGTTGTTGATGGCTGGATAGAGATTCGCGGCAATTTTGAGGATTTCACAATGTTCGATCTGCGCACGGGTGAGCGTCCCCTCAGTGAAATGCCGCGCTACTACTGGGGTCCAGTGGCACGCTGGAAAAAGTTCGAGGAGAACATGAATCGAGATCGCTTGCAAGCGCTGCTCAGTGCGTGGGGCGCTTACTACTGTGACCTCTATAACAATCAGATGGCGTTGCCCTATGGTAGACGCCTTGCGACGCTGGATATTGTGTGGCGCTACCGCGATTCCTTCCCACCCGGTAACACGTTTTTACCCTATCAGGAAGTCGTTTTGTGGAATCACTGGTGCTACGAGCAGTATGCGCCGCCAGGATAACCCAGCAAAAAGCCCCACGCTTGGTAGGGCTTCTGCAATCTGCTTCTGAGTGTAGATTATTTGTTGAAGTTCTTTTGACCGACGCCGAAAATCTTGCCGCTGAGTTTGAAGCCAGCTTCCTCAAAGCGCTCCATAAATTTCGGGCGGAAGCCTGTAGATACTAACTTGCCACCGCCAACATGGGAATAGCTGCCTGTGTTCTGCCCTTCTTGCCAATAGACAAAAAGGTCTTGAATTACGACAGAATCACCTTCCATGCCCTGAATTTCACTGATCTGCACGACCTTGCGGCTGCCATCTTTCAGACGCGCTTGCTGCACGATCAGGTTAATGGCGCTGGCAATTTGGCGGCGAATCACGCCTAATGGTAAATCCATCCCTGCCATCAAGCACAGCGTTTCCAAACGTCCAATGCATTCACGAGGGTTATTACTGTGAACGGTGGTCAACGAACCGTCATGACCAGTGTTCATCGCTTGCAGCATGTCGAGTGCCGCGCCATCACGTACCTCACCGACGACGATACGATCCGGGCGCATACGCAGCGTGCCTTTCACAAGGTCACGGATAAGGAGCGCCCCTTCTTTGCCATCGCCACCGGGAATAGGCGGTGCAGTTTCCAGACGGACGACATGGCGCTGTGCCAGTTGGAGTTCTGCCGAGTCCTCGACAGTAATCACGCGCTCGTCTTCAGGAATGAATGAACTCAACACATTTAGCAGTGTCGTTTTACCCGAACCCGTACCGCCAGAGACCACGATATTCAGACGCGACACAACACACGCTTCCAGGAAGTCGGCAACGTCCTGCGGGAACGAGCCGAACTTAATCAGGTCAGGCACCGTGAGACGTTTTTCGGGGAATTTACGGATTGTGATGGTTGTACCATTCAGTGCCGAGGGCAACGTAATAAGATGCACGCGCGAACCATCTGGAAGACGACCATCGACCATTGGGTTTTTACGGTTGAGTGTACGTTGCAGAGGGCGGATGATACGCTGTGCCGTCCACTGCACATGCTCCTCATCATCAAAGACGAATTCGGTTTCTTCTAATTTGCCCTTGTGTTCCGCAAAAATGATCTCGCCGCCATTGACCATGATTTCGGAATAACTGCGATCTGCGACCAACATCTGAATCGCGCCAAAGCCCAACAAATCGTCAAGAATCACATCCCGTAGTTCCATCAGTTCGTCTTTGTTCAACGAAACATTCATCTTTTGAAGTACAGTCATCAGGCGATCAATAATAATTTTTTGCTTTTCAGGGTCGTCACGAGTCCAACCGTCGGCTTCATCCGGCACAGCTAACAGTTTGCTGCGAAGCTGCTTGCGCAGTTGCGCGACTTTAGGCGATGTACGTCTCTTAGCGGGCACAACATAACCTGTTGATAGCGTAACGGGACCAGAGATGACACCCTTCACCTCTTCTCTTTGCGGTGCGGCAGGTGCTGCTGCTGGACGCTGTGGAGCCGCCGATTCGACAGGGGCGGCAGCATCAGGGGATTTTGTGCCTTCTTTATTGGCTTCTTGAATACGTTTGGATAAAAACGACATGAGGAGCGCTCCATTTATAGACTATTGCATTTCTAACAGTGTATGCGCAGTTGTGCTTGCAACACAATGCGGTTATATCAATTTTTGCAGATATTTCAAGAATAGGACTTACGCAAACTGCATCTGGATAGCCGGGGAGCGGAGTTGCGAACGCAAATAGTCATCCAGCAAGCCCTGCT
>CALMZT010000747.1 GCA_937870805.1 uncultured Chloroflexota bacterium | reverse complement strand
GGGTGAGGGTTGATTGGGTAATTCTAGCGTGCAATAACGCGCAACCACTCCTCACTTTCACCAAATCACGATACTAGCTCAGATTTAGTGCTACCTTTTGCCGAATCTCTCCACAATCAGGGCTGCTCCGTTACAGGTGGTTATGTCTATCGGGGTATGGCATTAGCTGATTTACATGCGGTGTACTTCTTCGGTGACTGGTGTAATGGCATCGTCTGGACATCATACCGAGACAGCGCTCAGAACTGGCAGACACAAGTTTTCACCGATACGGAGTACAACATCAGTTCTCTTGGTGAAGATGATAATGGAGAACTGTAGCTCGTCAACTATATGGGAAGCATAATGCAGTTGCAGGTTTCCTAATAGTTTCTAAGGTCTGACACAAATAAGGATGACTGAGTAAGGTCAGTCATCCTCTAATTCCTCTGTCTAACCTCTTGGGACTAAACTATAGTTACGCTATACTTGAGAAAATCGTTTTTCCCTGAATATTGAATACAGGTTTAACGCTATGGGATCGTTAAATTACTGGATGCCTGCACTCCGTAAATTTCACAAAGACTATAATTGGGTTTCCACAAGGGCAGATCATCTTTACGAGGCGATTACTTCTGCTGTGAATCGTCCCCCTGAATATCGTATGGTATTTGAGGCGTTAAACCTCCTCTATCAATATATTCTCATTTACGGTGATTGGGAGCGTTGGGTGCGGTTGTGGTTTGATGCCTTGCGAAATGCACAAGGTATTAAAGATGCGCCAGCGCAAACCCATCTTTGGCGCGAAATGGGAGGATTATATGTCCTTTCAGGAAATCATAAGCGCGGGCGTGCCGCATTTCTGAATTTCCTTGAGCGCGCTAAAGAGAAAAATGAACTAAAGTTAGTTTTATCGGGCTACATTGGCTTGATTCGTTTGCAAACCATTAGTCAAGATGCCAGCTTTAATGATGAACTGGTTAATAGCGCCGTTGAACTAGCCCAGCAAATTAATGAACCCAAGTTGTGGGCAGAACTGCACCAAGCGCTAGGGATGGCATATAACTCCCGCCATGAAATTATTAGAGCTTTAGCACACGGTCAAACTGCTTACTGCTACTGGTATCATCTTAAAGACACTGTGGAAATGGCGCGTGTTGCATTTACCTTAGCGCAGACATGTCGTGTGGCGCAGCTTTTCCAACAAGCGAAGCGTTTCCTTGAGTTGTCCCGTTCACTCTATGCCTTAACTCCATCGGGCGCGCGCCATGCTGCCTTGGATTATGAAGAGGGACAGCTTTATCTTGATCAAGGAGCCTATGATAAAGCCGCCCAGTGGTTTGAATATGTTAAGCTCGAGTTCAGCACGCTTAATCAACCGTACTATCGCGCGGCTGCGCTGCATTCTTTAGGCGTGACGTATGCCTATCTAGGGCGTTTTGAGGATTCGCAAACTCATTTTGAAGAGGCGCTGAAAATCTGGCGAGATTTGGAAAATATTTACGAACAAGCGAATCTGTATTACGGGTGGGCGGAGATGGAAAAGCGGCGCAGCAATCGCGTTAAGTGTTCAGAATATCTGTATGAGGGGTTAAGGCGCTGTGAAGAATTACCGAATACGCCAGCGCGACGCAAGCTGGAAGAAGGTATGAACGATATTGTTGATGAAATTAGCTAGCCGCCCTATTGCTAGGACGGCTCAATGAAGTTACTGCATGGGCGGCGGGATAATCGGACCGCCGGGACCACCGTTTGTAGTTCCACCACCACTACCAGTATTCATGATCGACTCCTGAAAGCTTACGACACTTTCAGGGTCTCATAGGGGCAGTTTGCTTGTCCTTCTCTTAGGACTGCTAATGGACAGAAATCGGACAGGAAATGAGGAAAATAAAAAGCGGCGATTGTTGAGGTCGCCGCTTTTTGGTTAACGTAACCAAGTGTCTCGGAATTGTGCCCATTCCTCGTCGTCAATCGTTTGACTGAAGTAAAGTGCAATTCCCTGTATAGTAGTGGCAGCATCTCCTGCTGCTGTCTCCCCCTGACGAATGCCTTCAACGGCAGAGGCAATATTTTCTACTGTGGGGTCATGACGTGGAAGATCGGCGTCATAGGTTGGCACTCCAATGACAATTTGGGCTGCCCCATCTAATTGACTTACTGCTTCAGCATAGATTTGTGTTTGATAAGCAATCCAGCTCACATAATCTTCTGGATTCGTGAAACCACTGTTATATGCCATCACGATGATCTGATTAGCGATGAGTGCGACACGCTGCTTATAACTCTGTTCCCAAACTGTGCCGGGAGCATAAAGTGGCGGAAGCGCGATATTCGCATTCACAGGCGTCCAATCAGGGGGAACAGCAACCGCAAGTATCGTGTCTTCGCCAAGCTGTGAACGCATCTGACGTAAGAGAGACATGAAATTTTCATCACCACTTACGACCTGTTCAACCTGTAGGAAAACGCCATCGAAGCCAATCTGTGATATAGCTTGCTGACCAAAATCGGTAATTGTTTGTGTAAATGTATCGGCTTCCTGATTATATGTTTGCGGATTTGCACCATTCGGCAATCCTATCCAAGCGAGAAGATGCGCTTCGGGGTAAAGACGTTTAAACTGTACAACAAATGCCTGCACATCGTCACTGATGTCATCGAAACGTCCACCTTGGTTGCCTGCCCAAGTTCCATCAGGTCTGAGGTAGCTGACCCAGGCATATACTGTGCCGATTTGATTATCCCTTAAACGTTGAACCAGTTCTGCCACCGCTTCATCACTGCGACGGGTGTACGTCCATTCCGTGAAGACCCACATAGCATTCGGACCCGCTTCTGGCGCGCGATTACGCAGCCCACCAAGCAGCAGAACTCCTAAGATCACAAAAATTGCGCCCACCGCAATGAACAATGGCAAGCGACTTTGCGGCAGCCTAATCTCTGGCAGCTTAAAACTTCCAGAGGGGGTTAGCTGGCGTGTTGCACGTGGCAAACTCGCGCGTGGGATTGCGGGAATGCGCGGCGAAAAAGGCGCAGAGGTCTCCTTTTGTTGCCGCTGCTCTTGCCGCTTGCGATGCCGCTCACGCGCACGCCCTCGACGGTCTTGGTCTGTTGGTTGTTCTTCAGGCGGAAAAGGTTCTGTATTCATGATTAGAATGCTAGATCGGAATCCCAAATTTTGCCAGTAATGCAGGACCGAGTATCAACATCCCAATAAACACTGCCGCAACTACCCCAAGCAAAACAGCAGCGGCGGCAACATCTTTGCCGACTTTCGCCATCGGATGATAATCTGGGGAAACCATGTTGATAACGGCTTCTACCGCTGCATTTAAGAACTCTGCCATCCAAACAATTGTGATTGTCAGAATAAGGATTGCCCAACGCACAAAGTCAATTTGCAACCAGAGCGCCAGGCACATCACAGCAATACTAGCAACAGCTTGAATACGGGTATTTTTCTGTCGACGCAGCATATACAGCCAACCCGCCAGTGCATAGCTAAGGCTGGCTAAACGGCTGGGACTCGTAAGGTGGCTGTATTCGTCGGGATTGATATTCATTGTCCCTATGAGCGCGGCTTTGAATTTATCGAAACTGCTTTTAGTGGTCATCGGTTTTTGACTCCAAAGCCGGAACGATATCTAGTAGAATTCCTAGCGCACGCAGGGCTGATTCTTGTACTTTCCACATCGCGGCGCGGTGCTCAGGCGTATCATGGTCATAGCCCAATAGATGCAGAGTGCCATGTATCACCAGCAGAGAAAGGCTGTCATTCATGGGGTGCTTTTCTCTTTCCGCTTGGCTAGCCGCGTAAGGATAGGCAATGATGAGATCTCCCAAATAGGGTGGCTCATCGGGAATTTCAACAGGAGGCTCGTCAGCAGGAAAGGAGAGCACATCTGTTGGCGCATCAACCCCGCGATACTGACGATTAAGATCAGCAACAGCATCATTGTCGGTGATGACAACAGTGAGCGTCGATTCTGGCTGCGCAGATTGTTGCGTAAGTACGATCTCTACAGCGGTGACTAGGCGCGAGGCATCAATTGAATATTCACGTTCATTTTGTATTTCAACATGGAAGGTCATGATTTACCACTTGGCTCTTTGTCTTCCGGCTTTTTATCTAATGTGTCAGTCAGTGTGTCGAGTTTACCATTGAGGGTGCGATTTTCGCCTGTACGCCGGAGTGGGGGTACTTGTGGCAGCGGTGCATCAGATTCATCGTCGTCGAGCGTGACACTCAAAAACTCTGTTGCCTGGTGCGGCTGGATTTTAACAGGTTCAATTTCTTGTAAAATTGTAACTTGAGCGTCTGTTTCAGAGGAATTTATATCGTCTCGGACGGCAGCAATCTGTTCCGCAGTTCTGCTCCCTGTAATCGCAATAGTAGTTGTTGTGAATGCCGTACTTTTGTCAGATGCGGGGTAATTAATGCGTGGGTGAAAGACCCCCTGCAACATATCGACAAAGATGTTTTGAATTTCTTTGAGATCGCTTAACGTTAGTTGGGCATCATCTAGCTGTGATTCATTGATTTTTGTCTGGATGATCTCACTCACAATATCGGCGATTTCCTGCTTTGAATTAGGGTGACGCGCACGCACTGTGCTTTCGCAGCTATCCGCCAACATCAAAATGGCAGTCTCGCGTGTCTGTGGACGTGGTCCAGGATAAGTGAATTCTTCGATGTTGACCGCAGATTCATCACCGGTTTGCTCAATTGCTTTACGGTAGAAGTAAGCGACCTTTGTTGTACCATGATGTTCCATAATGAAATCACGAATACGCGAAGGGAGTCGATACTGGCGTGCCATACGCTCCCCTTCTATCACATGTCCGATAATGATGGATGCACTGCGATAAGGGTCATTCAGCGCGTTATGGGGATTCAAGCCGTTAACTTGATTTTCAACGAAAAACTGCGCATTTTCCATCTTACCGATATCGTGATATAACGCTGCAACGTGTACTAATTCAGCATTTGCGTTAATGGCATTAGCAGCCTGTTCGCAGAGATTAGCGACTTGCAACGAGTGTTGATATGTGCCGGGTGCTTGCCTCAAAAGGTGCTGCAATAATGCGTGGTTGGGGCGACTAAGTTCCAGTAACTTGAGGCTGGTCGGTAGATTAAATAGCTGCGTTACAATATACAAGCCGACCAATGCCGCTGCTGCTGAAAGAATTCCATTGATCAGACTGTAGAATAAGAGTGTCGCTACATTGCCGGATTGACTCTGAGGCGTGCTGAGGTTAAAAAGCGCCACAACAGCGATATTGGCAATCGCAATCATCAAGCCAGCGAAGAAGTAATTGTTAAAACTTTCCGTGCGCTTGAGCGTGGGGATGCCGATTAAGCCCCCTGCTGCAACAAGCGAAGTGATTTCGAGCGAGTTACCAGCCATCAAGCCGACGAGTACCGCTAGACCAAGCGTACCCATAATTGCGATATCAGGACCCTTGAGTGAAACCAATAAGAGCGCCAGTGCCGCAGTCGGATAAACGTAAATTTGCCCGTTCACACCCAAGAAGCGGGCACCGGTCAGCATAATTAAGAACAAACTGGCAAGCAGCAGCAAGACACGTGGACTACCCTGAAACAGTTCAGGACGAAAACGCGCGATATACAATCCAAGAATCACTATCGTGATGATCGTTGCTAGTGATGCTCGTCCTACAACTTGTAAGCTAAAATCAGCGGGTCTGAGTAAACCCAGTTGGTTGAGCGCTTCGTAATCTGCCGCTTCAATCCTCACACCTTCACGAACAACAAGCTGTCCACGCTCAAAGCTGCGCTGTTCTGGTTGCACGCCGTCAAGCGCCGTTTGCCGTGCTTGTGCTGTAGCGTCAGGATTTGGGAATGTGTTAGGACGAATGAGGTCTGAAACAATGGCAGCGATGACTTCAGCATCACGATCATTGGAACGCACGCTGACCTCAAGCGGAATTTGAGTGAGTACGTTGAACGTATCCGTTTCACGAATTTCATCGCGCATGACACGTTCCAGAATTGTTACTACCTGCTCGTCAATGGCTTGCCATGTACTATCGTCCACTTCCAAGATGTGATTCAGCAACTCCTGATCCAGTGTGAGCGCTGTAATCATATTCAAATCAGCAAGTTTCTGTTCCTGTGTGCCAAATGGATCGCGGCGGATATTGGCGATGTAGTCGAGGATCTGGCGTCCCAGTTGAGACTGTCGTCGAGCCACATTGGGATCGGGAGGATCAAACACTGTCTGAATCGCAGTGCTGGCAGTTTCACGCCGCTGATTCGTAAGTTCTTCACTTACGTAGGTGAGACTGATAGGAGCGTGAATATCCTGCCGAGCAATATCTCCAATTTGCAGTCCGGCAATCCCATTTTGACCGGGAAATAAATCGTTGAAAGCGACAAGAAAAGTTGTCAGCAAGACGAACAGCGCTGCTGCTGCGGCAACTCCTGCGCGATGCACAGCCAGCACGGTTCGTTCTGGTGGGATGTTGAAATAACGCTCAAGCAGCGCTGCCAGCCAAGCAGACATAGGATTAGTTCAGTAATTCTTTAACGACCTGATTGACCAAGCCGCCGTCAGCTAAACCTTTAACCTTCGGCATGAGAATGCTCATCACTTTGCCTATTTCTTTAGCGGAGGTCGCGCCACTGGTGGTAACCGCTTCTTTCGCCAAAACGAGAATTTCTTCACGTGACAGTTGTTTTGGTAGAAAGGCTTCAATAACGTTGACCTCGGCGGTTTCATTATCGGCGATGTCAGTGCGTCCCACCTTTTTAGCTTCTTCGATGCTTTCGCGGCGTTTTTTGACTTCTTTCTGAAGGATGCTGAGCACTTCGTCGTCTGTGAGTTCTTTGCGGGTATCGATCTCTACCTGCTTGACGGCGCTTTGCATGAGGCGTACCACATCGCGTCGGAAGTTGTCTTTGTTCAGCATTGCCTCTTTTAAAGCGGCTTGCAATTTGGCTTTAACGGTGTCCATACGTTCTTCCTTGAACTATGCCAAAAGCGGCGCAACAGTCATTTGACGCCGTGTGCTATCGTAGCTTTCCAAGTACGCTGGCGTGATGCTGTTGGTCAACACGCGCGGATGGATACATTGTACACGGATGTAGTTGTCCGTATAGCCCCCATTCATAAATCCGCCTTCTGTCGCGCCTGCAATATGCTCCCAAAGTACGTTGAGTGTTTGTCCTGAGAACTGTTCGGCAAAGTGCTGCTCCGCGTCCAGTGAAAGAGTATGTAAACGAGAACTGCGCGCTTTCTTGACCTCTTCGCTAACGTGCGAACGCATCCGCGCCGCTGCTGTACCGGGGCGTTTACTGTAGCGGAAGATGTGCATTCCGGCGAAGTCCATCTCACGAATGAAGGCTTCGCTGATGGCAAACTCATCATCGGTTTCGCCGGGGAAGCCGACAATTACGTCAGTGGTGATACAAACGCCGGGAATACGTTCACGCGCTGACTGTACAAGAGCGCGAAACTGGACTTGTGAGGTGCGCCGCGCCATGCGCCGCAGTGTTGTATCGCAGCCGCTTTGCAATGGGAGATGTAAATGACGGCACATACGAGGATCGCTCCATAGATCGAAGAATTCAGGCGATAAATCCCAGGGTTCGAGCGATGATAAACGTAGGCGCGGAATATCAGTATCGTCTAAGATGGCTTGAACGAGGTGTACCAGACCATTCCTATCATCGAAGTCGTAGCCGTAGCTACCGAGATGGACGCCTGTCAGCACGGCTTCCTGATAGCCTGAGGCGTGGAGATAGCGTATCTCGCTGACCACATCGGCAACCGCGTGGCTGCGTCCTTTCCCACGCGCGATAGTGGTGACACAAAAAGTGCAGGTGTTGTCGCAGCCATCTTGCACTTTGACGAAGGCACGGGTACGCCCGATTGCGCCTGCCTTGTCCTGACGCTCGATAGGTTCGCGTTCAAATTGCTCAAGCGGTTGTCCTGTGAGTTGAGGGACAAGTTGGTCTTTGTCGAGGTTGTTCACGATGCGAGCTACACCGGGCAGCACAGCGATTTCGGAAGGCGCGATTTGGGCATAGCAGCCTGTCACAGTGATTTGGGCTTGGATGCTGGAGCGATTTAGCTGGCGAATGAGATGGCGACTCTCGCGGGTCGCGTCCTGGGTGACGGCGCAGGTGTTGACGACCATGTGATCGGCTTGGGCGGGATCATCGACAATCTCATGTCCCTGCTGGCGGAACTGCCGCGCCATCGTGTCGATTTCGCTCTGGTTGAGGCGACAGCCCAACATACGAAGATGTACCTTCATGGCTCAACCTCTGGACCAAATACCAATAGGTTGTCAAAGTCCACGACGACACCCGGCTCATCCAACGTCTGGGCGATGACCCCAATCTGTCCCATCGTGATGGCGTTGTCAGTGAGGGCATCCTGCATTGTACCGCCGATGCACTGTCCTAAGCGATAGGTGCTTTCGGCGCCAGGGTCATCGGGGATGCAAAGCTGTGCAAGCTGGTCATTGATATAGAACTGGAAGTTGTCAGCTCTGGCGATGACGCGCAGACGATTGGTGACGTTCAACCCTTCACGGACGAGGGGCAAGCGAATCCAGTTGCTCAGAATACGCTCAGTGCCGTTGACGCGGCGTGAAACGCGATAATAACCGTCGCTGCTGACGAGGAAAAGATAGTAGGTGTCGCGGTCAAAGAGACGAAAGATGATGCCGTAGGCGTTGTTCAAGGGACCGTCAATCGGGGTTGTGTCCACTCGTAGGTCGAAGTCGGTAAAGTTGGGCTGTGCTTCAGAGTAGGGACCGGACTGCACGTCATCGACGGAGATGCGAAGCCGACTATCGACAATCGTGGCTGAGAGACGACCCCCGTAGAGACGCCACTCGTCGGTGAAGTCGTCGAAGGTGGCGACGTAGAGCAGCTCACCGGGAACGGCGGGCTGAACGTAGCGCCAACTCTCGATGGCTTGCCCAGCAAAGAAGAGCGCCAACAACACCATGACCAGTATCAACAGACCGCCTAAACGTCTCAAGAAGGTTCGCATGAGGGCGATTCTAGCATGAGGAGGTAGGGGACGTAAACGCTTAATCGCGGTGAGTCAAACCGGTGTGTTCAGCGGGTTGTTAATGGAGTATTGACTCAAATTTTAGCCTGCAAAAACACATTTATCAGAGTAACGTTTGCTTTGGTGTTTTGCTTATAGCGGTTGATGGGTGAGAAGCGACGGAAATTTATACCGAAAACTAACCTGAAAGTTAAATGTAAGGCACAAAAACAGTAAGGTATCAGGGAATTTACTGAGCTATTATCGATAATCATTAGTCGATAGCCATTGGTCTTTAGCTTGCGACTTGGCATGGAGACTCCTTTCTCTAGTGAGAGCATAGCAGAAAAGCGCACCCATTTGCGTTCCTTTTGATACTTTAATGCGAAGCGTAATGTAAGTGGTTAGTCGTTAGCTTTTAACTCTTAGTCAATAGCAAATGCAAGAACGTTGCCCGTAGAACCTTACCCCCGTTATCTTCATATGGGGTCGGTATATTGACTGTGGAGTAGGCAATTAATCGCATTTAACCTCACCCCCTCTATCCCCCTCTCCATTTTTGAAACCAGTGTGAAATCGGAAGTCCAGGCACATGGAGAGGGGGACTTACGTTCGGGTAGCACATATTCAAGCCGCAAATAGGGTTGAAAGTGGAGTCTTTTGGGCACTGTTTTGAGACAAGCATTGAATGCCTGCCCTTGTAAACCTCAAGCCCCGCCGCTTCATTTAGCCCGTGCGGAAATCTGACTGAGATGCTCACCTTACGCAGTTTACCGACCTGGGTTCAAAACCCAGAGCTAGCTGAGAATTGGTAAACCTCTGAAGAGGTTAAAAAATCGCATCGCCCAAGCCGTTCACGGGTTTCCACCACCCATAGCTGGCAGTTTTGAACTACCAGCGTCCACAACAGCAAACGGATGCATAAGATGAGTGAGATTGAGCCTATTGGCAGGACAAGCGCTTAAGACTTATCTCTTGGAAGCACAATAGAAAAGCATAGAAAGCTGTCTTCAATAAGCCCTCGCCTCTGTGAACTTCAGCAGCTCAAGTTAAAGGATAATTTCTTGTAGAGAGATGCTTAGTCATATTTGAAGGCGTGGCGCAGGGCGTAGTCGAGTGCCCACTGACGCAAGGCACTATAAAAGACGCGCACGGTGAGCGCTGTGCCGCCGCACGCTAGGAAAAGAAAACAGAATGCCACTACTGGATTTCTTACGTCCATCAAGAGGTTTACGGTCATCCAAGCATAAAGCGCCAAAATGATGATTTGCACTGTCCATATCACTACAATCACTGCGAGTGCTGCCAAGCCTGCATTGAGGGTATTGTGCATTCGCGCAGAAATCGCTAACCCTAAGGCTGTTTGCGCCGACATGCGCCATTTGGGTTCAATCAGATAAATTGCTGCAAAGGTGATGAGCGTTGCGAACACAAAAATGACTTCAAAAGGATTGGTAACGAGAGAACGTAAAACGTTACTGATTAGCGGTCTACCGTCGTATTGGGTCGGAATAAAATACATCAATACGAAAAGAGCCGCCGTGAGGCAGCGCAGCAACCAAACCACTGCCATCATGCGCCAAACGCGAATATTGGCGATGGCGTGCTTGGCTTTGATGATACTTTCTCGATCAAGCAGGGAAAGGCGCACTAAATCCCAATGCTTAACGTTGATTTCGCCGCTGATGGCTGTGATGGTGAATGTCATACTGATCAGATCAATGAAAAAATCCGCTGCAATACTGATGACAAAGGTGATGGCGGCAACGTTTTGAATAGTCGCCAGCAGATTGAAATAAGATGATGAAATTGCAAAAAGCAGCCAACAGGTGTAAATGAAACCAACTAAGATTGACGCTGCGCGTAGGCTGAAACGCAGGAAATGGTAGTTGGCATTCCCCCAACGAAGGCGACGCGATTCGAGGCGGAACACCGGATTCGATAAATCACCAGAGGGCAGCAGAAGCGCTTTCAGCATCTTTTAGTCGCCGAGACTCGTCAAAATACGCTGCGATTCGACGGCGAATTCACTATCAGACTCCGCAACAATTTGGAGCAAAGGCAGCGCCGCCAGAATTTTACCATCGTTGATGAGGATGCGGGCGCGATAATACAGGGCGCGGGGATTTTGCGCGTCGATTGCCAACGCCGCGTTAAGCTGATTCTGTGCGCCGAAATTATCGCCCGCATTGTAGAGCGACCAGCCTAACTCAGCGAGTACATCGGGGTCATCAGGACTGAGAGTCGAAAGCTGCCCTTGCACATCAAAGCCCAGCGCTGTGAGTGTTGGCGCTTCTTCGGCGTAGAGCAACGCCAGCAAGCGTTGAAACTCCGGCGCGTTATTGGAGAGAATGACTGCCTGCTGCAACCAGAGCATGGCATTAGAAAGATCATCAAGCAAGCGATAGGCAGTACCAAGTTCGGCACAATAAGCGGGGTTACGGGGTTCCAGGGCTACTGCTTGCAGGAAGGCATCCAGACTCGCCGCAAGTTCTCCCACAGTACGGAGATGTAAGCCCTGTACATAGCGTACCTGGGCATTATCGGGCGCAAGTGTGACAGCTTGATCGATCCATGCGCTGCCGTCTTTGCCCTGATTGTCGCGCGCAAAGCCAACATAAGCCAGCGCTTCGGGGACGGATTGACTGACAACGGCGGCATGAGAGAAGGCGAGTTCAGCCTGTGCCCATAACTGGTAATCCACGAATACTAACCCCACGCGCATACTCATCAAGGTATCAGGGGGATTGTTTTGAAGGACATACAGAAGCACCTCAGAGATGGCGCTAAAGTCAGGGGATGCGGCGGCGATCTGGAGATGCTCGACAGCGGCGTTCGGGTCAAGGGGGGCGCGCAGCAACCCTAGCTGATAGTGTCCCCAGGGTGCATCCGGCGCAGCTTGCACGAGACGTTCTAACGTATCGACGGCTGACCCCCAGCGCTGCAAGTCGATATAGGCTTGGGCAACCTGACGCAGCAGGGTGGCATCAGCGGGCTGTGCGGAAAGGGAAATCTCCCAATAGGCGACGGCATTGGACGCATTCCCCAGTTCGCGCCATAAATCGCCTGCTGTGCGCGCTAAAGCCGGAGTCCAGCCCTCACGCGCGGCGCGGACCTCAACCTGATACAGGGCTTGAGTTGTGCGTGCCTGCTGGCGGTTGATGAGCACTAAATCAGAATTTGCGGTTGGAGTTGGGGAGGGCTGGGGTGTTGGGGTTACTAAGGTGGTGGCGATGAGAATCAAAACGAGCAGCACCACCAAGGGCGCTGCTCGCCATAAACGAGCCGAACGGTTCATCGGGCAGCGCTCAAAGCCTGCATGACTACGTTTTCGATTTCATCGGGGGTAAAGGGCTTGACCAGGTAGTTGTGGACACCCTGCAACTTACCGATCAACCGGTTTGCCGGGTCACCGTAAGCCGTGATGATAATCACCATAGGCATCTTACCGGTTTTTTCACGTTCTTCTTTGATGTGGTCGAGGATTTTCCAACCCGTCGTATCGGGAAGGTTAATGTCCAGCAGCACCACATCGGGGCGCATCTCGTTATACCTGGTGATGGCTTTGTTGCCCTGAGTCTCATGGGCGGTGATGAGATTCATGCGATCCAATGTGCCTTGAATGACTTCGCCCAGTTCTACGGTATCTTCGATGATGAGGACAGCATGTTTTTTGGTGGGCACGACAGGCGCTTTGTCAGGAGCCGTAGATGCTTTGGTTTCGTCGGCTGTACGCGAGGCATCCTGCGCCTCATCCTTGTCCTTGCCTTCTGCCTGAACTGAAAGCGCCGCCGTCACCCCTGTTTCAGCGGCAACCGTGCCTTCCTCGTTTTTACTGCCGACTAGCACGGCGGGAATAGTGGTCGTTTTCATCGGACTGGCAGGTTCGTTCGGTTCACCATTACTCGGTGAACCTTCCGCCAAATCATTGATTATAATTGGCGCATCTGTTGAAAAAGATGACATGAAGTTTTAGCCTTCATCTACGCTTATGCGCTGATAATTTCTATCTGTTTATTATAACATATGCCTCCCACTTTACGATGATTAAGGGTTTGCTTTGAGCGATTTTTTACAACAATCATTAGAACATCACAAATCATTAACATTACAACAGCGCGGTGATTGTTCCCTGTTAGGCATCACGCCTGATCTCAGTTTGTATGTAGAAGAAATTTACGGCGAAGAAGATCACCTGGCACGCTATAAGGTCGAGCTAGATGGAAGCATCCGTGTGCTGGCGGATGAAGATACGTTAGAGGGTGACGCCGCTTTTGGATACCCCGCAGATCTCCTACGACGAGCGCCAATTCAGCATACGACGGCGCTGAACTTCAGCAGTGGGCGCTATCGAGGGATGCGTGAGAATGAGCGAGTCACTGACCTCGTACAGCCATTGACGATGCAAGAGAAGATGGCGCTGGTGAAGCTCAGCGGTTTGGAGGTTATGCCGCCGCTGCTGATAGGGGTTGCGGAAAGCGTGATTCTAGCAGAAGCGCCGCTTGTGTCGCCAGATCATTATCTGGTGTGTCGGCGGCTGCGATTGGCTTATGTGCTGCCACAGCCGCGCGTAGACAGGTTTCGGCAAAAGTATGATTATGATACGGTGGTGCTGTATGTGGCACAACTTTATAACGTGTGTGTTGAGGAAGAACTGCCTTTGCATGAGATTATTGCTTCGAGCAAAACGCTGCTGCCGGGTGTCGTGCTGCGCAGACCCATGGACTGCCTCGTGCAGGGCGATTATGTGGTGATTGCTGAGGGCGGGGATGAGACACAGGTGAGTACGGTACATATGTGGATAAAGCGAGATGTATAGTGGTGATTTCATTGAGCGTATATAAGGTCGTGGTTCTCCTGAGCGTGATGCTGGTGGCGATGTTTTCGCAGGTCTCGGCGCAGGCGACGCAGGTGTGTGGCAGCGGCGGCATCCAGCCACGTACGGCAGATTTTCAACCCGGCGGGATTATCCTGACGATGTTCGACAGCACGGCGATCTGGGTGTACGACATTGAGCGCAACCGCCGTTACCCGCTGCCGGATACGCGCCCGTGCAATAGCAACTGCCGCTTATCACCCGATGCGGAGTGGATTACATATCCGAATGAGGGCGATTTCATCAAGATGCGTTTGGATGGCACACAGCGCACGCCTATTGTCGATAATGCTAACGATGTGGAGTGGTGGTCGGCGGATACGCTGTTGGTCTGGACGCCCGACCATCGAGCATATCTGCAACCTGAGAATGATGCAGCTACACGGGAATATCTGGATGCTGATGGGGCTATATCAGTCCAGCCGGGAGGGCAGTGGGCGCTGACAGTGGAAGCTGATGGCGATGACTTTCGGCGGGTGCTGGTGAACCTGCAAGCGCGCGAAGTGCAGCGTGTCGATCTCGGCGTGGATGTGCCGTACTTCAACGTGTCGGCGTGGTCGCCGGATGGGCAGTGGCTTGTCTACAGCGCACCCGGACTCTATGATAGCCATGTGGGTATCGCAGGAGCGGAATTGTACGGTGTGCGTCCTAGAGACAGCGCACCGACGAAGTTGACTGATTTGAACGCGCTGTATGGTGCGGTACGTATTAATGGGCACGCACTAGGGCAGTTGAGCTGGTCGCCGGACAGCACACGCATCGCGTTTTGGGTCACGGAACTGTTAGGGGCTGATTATCTGGCGAATACAGGGAACGCGGTCATTCACATTCTCGATATGGATACGGGCGATATCACCGCGTATTGTGGTTTTAGCACAACGGAGCATACGCCGAACCCGCCGCGCCTGGTCTGGTCACCGGATGGGACGCACGTAGCCTTTGGCGGCAACATGCCCAATGACAGTCGAGGCTACCTGTTGTTAGCGCTGGACACCGCTACTGGTACATTCACGGAATTGAGCGATGGGGTGTTCCCTTCGTTTGGGAGTCCTGATATTATCGCGTGGGGCTACGCGCCGTGACGAGGTTACGGAATCGAAATATGCACACCTGCTGGTTTATGACACAATCCATTAGACAGCTTGTGGCTGATACACGATCATGATGACGTGGACATTATGGGGAATGTTAAAAAACCCTCCGCGCGACCATCCGCTATTTAAACGGATGAGTAAGGCACACGTGACGCCACTGCCAAGCCACATTAACATCGCCACGATAGCGGTGCTGGTGGTCATGATCTGCTTTTTATCGGCTGTTGTACCGCCACTGCTGCCTTTTGCTTTGATGCTGCCCGTGATATTTGCTGTTTTTAACGGTAGTGTTTATGGATTAGTGTGGGCAGCGTGTGTGAGCCGAACGCTTGTGCATGAGCATGAGCAAGGTACATTTGAAATCTTAAGTATCGCTCCCGATGGAGCATTCGGTGCAACATGGGCAATCTGTATGGGATGTATCCATCGCAGCGGCGCATTTGAACACTTGCGGGCGTTTTCATTAGAGGAATTTGCTATCGCGTGGACCGTTACACTGATTCTCAGCGCGGGGAAGTGGCAGCAGTACATCAATTTGTTTGCAGAAAATGGTCTGGTCTTTCCGATTATCGTGCTGATGACCTATAGTGTGTTGTTGATTCTGACGTTCTATTTTAACAATGTACAATCGGTCATTATGGGTGTATTGACTGGTATGGCAATACCGATTTTCGTGCGCAGTTGGTTGGATGCACAGCTTTGGGCGATTGGTATTTACATGCTGCTTCAATTCTCGACGTATCTGCTGACATGGCTTATCGGCGGCGTATTGATGCCAACAAGCTTGGCGGCGAATGTGCCTACAGAAATCCTGATCGCATTTATCAGTCTGGGCATCTTTTATATGATTCGTGAAATAGTCATCAGTGTTTTATGGCGTATGCTGGTTTTTAAGCTGAACGGCGATACAAGCGAAATTCAACAGAGTTTTGGTTAAAAGCTATGATCTCGTGGCAATTATGGAAAGCGCTGCAAAGACCTCCGATAAATCACCCGCTTTTTAAGCGAACCGCAGGCATTGAACGCATTTCCAAACGGTTGATGCTGTTTGCCGAAGGGTTAGCCCCGGCGACATTAGGCACAGGGGCATTGTTGTGCGTGGCGATGTGGTTTTTGCCCTATGTGACGCTGCTGGCACAGTTATTTATTGTGTGGGGTATCGCGCCGCTGGCGTTCATTATGGTGAATGGCACGTTGTTTGGCGGAATCTGGGCGGCGACGATTGGTAAAAATATTGCCGCCGAATACACGCGCAAACGCTACGAACTCTTGTGCCTATCGCCAGCAGGCACGTTACTGACGAATTGGGCAATTTGTACCGCGTGCCTGCACCGCAACCAGCTTTTTCATTTCATCCATTCGCAGCGCAACACCATTATTTATCAAGTGATTATTCCAGCAAGTGCGCTGTTGATCCTCGGCTTTACCCTTAGCGCGCCGCCGCCACGTGGCGCAGCGTTGATTGCCAATATCGTCGGCTATACCTGTGTGATCGTCGCTTTCTTTGGCGATTACATCTATTCGATGGTGTTGTGCAGCCTAGCGGGAATGCTGTCGCCTGCTGTCGCACGGAACAGTCTCAACGCACCGATGTGGGCGATGAGCATCTTTTTGGTGTTCCAAAGCTCAAGCTATGTAGTTGTGCTCGTTATCGATCTCGTCGTGCTACCGGTCATTTTCGGCTTACTGCAACTTCAGGGGTTGTATGCTGATCTCGTTCTAGCATTGCTCCGTCTGTTAGTCTTTTTTGCCGTGCGTGAGATGGTGATCGCTTATTTGTGGCGTTTACTCCTGAGTCGCCTCAATATCGACCAACCTGAACTTGGCACGATGATGCGTATGCCCATATAACCATGTTGAGTTGGAAGTTGTGGCGAGCATTCCATCGTCCCCCTGTCACCCATCCTTTGTATAAGCGTGTTGTGCAGGCTGCAACTTTGCCGATTCCAATGTTTGCCGATGCTGCCGAAACGCTGGCTTCGCTGCTGGTACTGCCTATTGTTGCTTTCACGGGCACAGTACACGGCTTGGGGTGGGCGATTGCGATTAGCTGTGTGATTGCCAGCGAACAAGAGCGCCACACGTATGATGTGCTGGTGTTGATCCTCTGTTTCATGTTGGGCGCAAGCTGGTCACTGTGTAGTGCGTGCCTGCATCGCCATCGCAAGTTCATCAATATCAGTTCATTGAGTGCGCTGATGGGGCGCATTGTCATCCTCGGCATCATCTTTCTCGCCTTTATCCCGATCTTTGCGATGACAGGTGCAGAGCGAACAACGGTCTATCTGGTCTATGGGCTAACTGCGCTTGGCGTCATGGTTGTCGATCATGCACAGTCTATTGTCTTGAGCAGTTTGATTGGAATGCTCGTGCCACACTACGCTTTCAGTCGTGTCGAACCCGCATTAGGCGCGTTGTTCATCTGTCTGGCTCTACAAGTGGCAAGCTATTTGAGCGCTGCTTTGCTGACATTCTTAATTCTCCCAACGTTTTATGCGGTGTTAGGCATCAATGGTATTATCGTTGACATCAGTGTGCCGCTGTTGGGGTTTGGCAGTTTTGTGCTGCTGCGAGAGTATCTTATTCGTCGGTTGTGGGCAGCGCTGATGAAACAGCTTAATGCCGATACGGCAGAATTTGACGCCCTGCTGCGTCTCAAGGTTTAACGTATGCTGGCGTGGAGATTATGGTGGGCGTTGAACAGTCCACTCGTGCGACATCCCGTTTTCCGGCGCACGATGCGCTTGCCTGATTCAGAGCCGCGCCTCACGCGGCATCTGTCTACAGGTCTCTCGGTATTCATCTGGTTATTGCTCTGCCCGCTGGCATGTACCGCGCCGTTGATTGCGCTGTGCGTATTTCTGGCGCTGCCCGGCGCAAGATTAGCAGCAAAGGTCAGTGCAACGATTGCGAAAGAGCAGGCGCGAGGACTTGAAACGTTGATGGGTGTGACCCCCGATGGGCTGATGGGTGTCAGTTGGGTGATTTGTACGGTTTATCGCGATGGTAGACCGCCGGATTTTTTCCTTACGCGCGATGAAATCATCGCTTTGGTGTTCTTCTGCTGTCTGTCTACGCTGGCGTTTGGCTTAGCGGGATTTTCGCTGTTCATTATTGGCGGGCTGGCGTTGGTGATTGCCTACGTCGATTTTGCGCAATCGCTGGTGTTGGGTAGTTTAGTGGGGATTTGGTCGGCACATTCAGACAACCATATGGATGCGCGTCTGCAAGCGGTCACAGGTTACATAGGCTTGCAAGCCATGGTGTATATTCCCGTTTTGATGCTCGGATTCATACTGCTCGGTTTCACAATGGGGAATTCGACGCCTGACGCTGTATTAAAGATAACGCTGGGAATCGTGGGGTTAGGGTGCTTCTTGTGCGCGCTGCGGGAGACCGTCATCGTTGTGGTATGGCACCACCTTGTAAACACGCTTAATGCCGATCTCAGCGATCTTCGACACGCGACGTACAACGCTTCTTGAGGTGAACGCTCTAGGCTGACGTGGCTTCTCTGGAATGCGCTGAAAAAACCATTCATGAGGCGTCCTGTGTTCTATCGTGCCATCCAGCTACGCAAGGCAGGGGTGGGAGAAGTTTCGTTTTTCACACGCCCAATCCGCCGCCTGACTGAGCGCTTGCAACGATTTGCGGCGCGTGGTGTTTTGGCGCGCTGCCGAGCATTTTTGATCGATTGAATCCGCATCATGAGGCGATTGATTTTGGGCTTCCGGCACTGAGCGTTGTCGTCTTTTTTCTAATTCATGAGGCGATCCTTCGATGGTTGTGGTATCAGTTGAGAGATCGGATTGGCGCAGAAGTTCATGTGCGGCGCGGTGCGGAACTAGACCTGCTGCTGCGCGGCGCGCTATAATCATTGGTTACAAGTCATTCCAAAATTCGTTTTTGCGTGGGACGACACATTGGTTGTCCCCTACGAATGTGAATATTGAAATAAGTTTTATTCAGGTAAGAAAAGTCTGAATCGCACTCTCCCATGAATAATTGCAACTGCTGATTAAAGATTGGGATGAAGTACGTTTAATGGAGTTGGTGTTGTGACAAATCTGATTGATCCGAATGCAATACCTCTTGGCGAGATGTCGGATGGCTGGCAACCTGATCCGAAGCACCCACGCCGTAGACACACGTGAATTAACGTGCGCGCAACACAAGGTGAAAACTATGAGCGCCTATA
>CALMZT010000746.1 GCA_937870805.1 uncultured Chloroflexota bacterium | reverse complement strand
GGCGACCTGTAAACACTGCCCTTCATCATCACACAGGCGAAGTTGAGCGTGCCGTAATTCAGCAAATTTTGACTCCATCGCCAGCAGTCGTCCCAGATATTTCCCGTAGCGGCTCATGAACACCACATCCACGCCTGCCCGGAGCAGCAGGATAGCAGCGGGTGTTGTCAATTGTGCATTACCCATCACGACGAGTTGTTCCAGATTTGCCAGTGGAATGGTGAACAACTCCCCTTCTCCGGCAGTTACGCGCAGCAGTTCACCCTTTTTACGAATGACCGCATTTTGCTCTCGAACATAAACCACAGACATTACATTTCCTCCTTGTTCGATTGGGGATCGGCGGCTTGATGCCAGCGTCCCTTAAAAGTGAAACCTAAGAACGTGAAGCCCTCATCGAAATGGACAAGCCGCGTTTTCCGCATGTTGAGCGCTAGGCGCAGGTTCTCCAGTGACCGCCGCGCCACATCCAGACTCCAGGCGGCTTCCTGTTCGCTGCGGCACAGAATGACAAAATCATCGGCAAACCGCACTAAGCGCACCTGCGGCAGAGCTGCGATTACCATTTCATCGAACCGATGAAGATAGAGATTCGCAAGCTGCGGTGAAATCACCCCGCCTTGCGACACACCAGCGATTTCGTTGGACTGCCTGCCGCCAACAGGTGTATAGAGCCACAATTCGATGAGTTTCAAGACAAAGGGCGACGGTACAACGCGATGCAGTTGGGCAGTGAGTAGATCTAAACGGATGCTGTCGAAGCAGTCGCCGATGTCAGTGTCCAACACCCACACCAGTCCGCTATCTCGTGCCTGAATGACTGCCTGCACTGCGTGTTCGACAGAACGCCCCAGGCGAAAACCATAGCTGCAATCCAGGAAGAGACTTTCCAGTAGCGGTGTCAGGTAGTCATGCGCGACCCGCTGCGCCACCCGGTCGCGCATTGACCAGATACTGATCGGACGCTGCTTGCCCGATGTTTTCTTGACGTAGAAGCGGCGCACCGGTAAGGGTTGATAGGTGCCGCCCAGGATTTGCTGTCGCAGGCGGTTGAGTTCGAGATCAAGATTCGCCTCAAACTGCTCCTGGGTTACGCCATCCGTGCCCGGTGAAGCGCCATTGCGCCGGACGAGTCGCCACGCCCGGCGCAGGGCATTCATCGAGAACAGGGCTTCCGGCGGCGGGTCAAACTTGCCCTGTTCCGTTGGTGCCATATCGACCTCCCACGATTGGAGCGAAGCGCTGTAACCAACGCGGCAGGTGGCCGCCGTAAGCCAGAATAGCCAGATAGCCAATCACCAACGTTGTGCCCGCACTGATAATGCCCGGACGCATCCAGGCTTCCAACCGCTTGAGCCGAGCGGTCATGGGAAGCCCATAACGCATCAGCCAACGCAGCAGCAGCGATAATCCGATACGCTCACGATAGCGTTCCCGACTTTTGTAGCCGTAAATGGCCGCAATCTGACGAACCATTCTCATCTGGACACCGATATAGGCCGTCTGGTCATTTGCCATTCCCCCATCCAGACTGGTCGTCATGCAGCCGATCACACTCTGAAGGACAAGGTGACGTGCAACTTGAGTACGCAGAGCGGGAATCTCATTCGCCAGGGGCACTGCCAGATCAGGACACACCTTCAGCACTGCCGGGATCAGTTTTTCCTGGATATCATCCCGACTGTTTGCCAACAGTGGCAGCACTGGACGTGCCAGACGTTCTTCAAGCTGCTTGATGCACTGAGGCAGAGTCTCCTTTGGCATCGCGTCGGTGTGATTCAGGATAATCAACAGCGTCGCTTCGATGCTCCGCAGCCGGGTGATCCAGTTGAAGCACTCGGCTGTCAAACCTTCCCGACCATCCAGCACATAGAGAATCAGCTCAGCATTCTCCAACCGATAAAGGACACCGGCAGCGTCATAGGGGTCAAGCGGCAGGTCGATCAACGTGAACAAGCCAAAACTACGGGCGGTCTCGCTGCTATCATTGACCGCCTCCCATCCCCACAGGCTGTTGAACAGGGTCTTC
>CALMZT010000745.1 GCA_937870805.1 uncultured Chloroflexota bacterium | reverse complement strand
CGCGGCCAGGTCGAGCGCGGCACCTGCTTCCCGGGCCCGACCGACCCTCAGCTCCGCTACGCGCGGCACCTGGTCGAGCGCATCGGTTCGCTCGAGCGGGTGCGGTTCACCAACTCCGGCACCGAGGCCGTCATGATGGCGGTCCGGGGCGCGCGACATTTCACCGGCCGGCGAGTGGTGGCCAAGCTCGAGGGCGCATACCACGGCACGTCCGGCGACGTGATGGGCGGCGGCGGACCGGACCTCCTGGTCCTGCCGGCGGATGACCCGGCGGCCGGCGTCGCGGTGCTCGAGCGGCGGGCCGGCGACGTCGCGGCGCTGCTGGTCGAGCCGGTCCAGGGCTCGGCGGGGATGATTCCGCTGGACGCCGATTTCCTGCGGGCGATGCGGGCGGCCACCCGGCGGCTCGGGATCGTGCTCGTGTTCGACGAGGTCGTGAGCCTGCGGGTGGCGTACGGCGGCGCGGAGGAGCACTTCGGGAGCGCGCCGGACCTCACCTGCCTGGGCAAGATGATCGGCGGCGGACTGCCGCTCGGCGCGTTCGGCGGCCGCCGCAGAAGGTGCCGACATCTCGTGTTCTCCTGGCTGCTGGGTCCGCGCCGACTAGCATATCGGTGCGAAAGCGCCAAGAGATGGGTTCTATCAGGCGATGGGCCGCAATATCTAGCGGTTTTCCGATCTGGCCAGCCGGTTGCGAAGCTTGGCCAAAGCCAGCTTCTGAAGGTCGGCCCGCGAGGCGTGGCTCGGCCCCATTACCGTCACCTCGATGCCGGTCTGCGCATCGATGGCGGCAACCTTCATAACCGTGCCGATGGCTGTAAATTCGAACAGCACCTCGCGCCGCTCGTCGGGACCGGCCATTCAGCCTCGGCTGGTCCCGCCGCCGATACCGTCGCGGCCATAGATGTCGTCGCGGAATTGCACGATGCCGTCCGGAGTAGCCCAGGCCGTCACATAGACCCAGTAAAGCGGCACCGGTCGCGACAGCCGCGCATCCTTGCGATCGCCGGAACGGATCACGTCGTCGATCTGCTGCTGGACTCGGCGGCGATGGGCATTAACGTAGTGGAGCGCGAAGGTATCAGCTTCAGCCATCCCGCACGCTTTATCCTCGTGGGGACGATGAACCCGGAAGAAGGCGATTTGCGCCCACAGTTGTTAGATCGTTTCGCGCTGTCGGTAGAAGTGCGCGGCATTGCCGACGCTACCGAGCGTATGGAAATTCTCAAGCGCCACATCGCTTACGAAGGCGACCCGGAGAGCTTCAGGGCTAAGTGGCAGCCAAAGGAAGACGACCTGAGCAATCGCATCGCCGCTGCGCAGCAAATCGTGGATGAGGTGCAATATACCCAGCGTGATCTGTTCAGCATTGCTTCACTGACCAGCAGCTTGCACATTGACGGACACCGCGCCGATCTGGTGATTTTGAAAGCCGCGCGCGCTCATGCTGCTTACGAAGGTCGCCGCCACATCACCCAAAGTGACATTCTGCTGGCAACCGAACTCGCCATCCCGCACCGTCTGAAGCGTGGTCCGTTCACTGACGCACAGGTCAATATGGCGACGCTGCAAAATCAGTTGGAGCAGATCGAATCGGACTACGGCGAGGGTGACGAAGAAGTGCCGGGCGAAGCCGACGAAACTATGGATGGCAAAAAAAAAGTCAATCGCTAACTAGCGACAGCCTCGAACAACAACCCGCGCCAGATGTCGCCAGCACTGAACCCGCGCCACAAGATGTGTTCCAGAATCAGGATGCACGCTGGTGGGAAGGTGGCAAGAAGGTTGACAGCGGCGCGGAATTTGCCCCACGCAAACTGCAAACCCAACTCGACAAACTCACACGCCGCGCTGCCGGACGCCGTTCGCGCACGGTCACAGACCGCAAGCGTGGTCGCTACGTGCGTGCCGTTCCTGCGGGCGAAAACCTGAGCGACATTGCCTTTGACGCCACACTGCGCGCTGCTGCACCACATCAACGTGAGCGCAAGGGCAAAACCAAGATGGCATACGCGCTGAAAAAGAGTGATCTCCAGCGCAAAATCCGCGTCAAGAAAGCCGCGAATCTGATTTTGTTCGTCGTGGATGCTTCGTGGAGCATGGCAGTCTCTGAGCGTATGACGGCGACCAAAGGCGCCATCATGTCGCTGCTGACGGATGCGTATCAGCGTCGTGATCGCGTGGGCTTGGTCGTGTTCCAGAAAGACCGCGCCAGCCTGATTTTGCAGCCGACGAACTCCGTCACGTTGGCAAAACACGCGCTGGCGGATATTCCTGTCGGTGGCAAAACGCCGCTGTCTGCGGGGCTGCTGCTGGCATATGAAACCATCAAGCGCGAAACGCAGCTTCACCCCGATGTGATGCCGATGTTGATTCTGCTGACGGATGGCGCGGGCAACGTGTCGATGAGCAACCTGTCGCCGCAGGAAGAATCGCACCGCATCGCCGAACAGATCAAAGCTGAAGACATTCGTACCGTGACCATCAATATGGAGCACATCGCCTTCGATCAAGGCTTGGCGACCAAGTTGGCGGAGCGCATGGGGGGACCCTGTTATACGCTCTCACAGTTAAGGGCAGACACGCTGCTGGATACTGTACGCAAAGAGATGGATAAGATGTAGTATGTGAATATCCTCTCTTCATATTTTCTAGGGAGAGGATATACAAAGAATATGTACACGCTTTAATGTTATAAATTTGAGGGCAGTCCATTAAAAAATTAGCACATCGGTGCTATGTGAAGGTGGACAAGTGTTCTAATATGTGATACCCTGAGATGAACATTAGCATCTATAAGTGAGATAAGTGCAGGGTATAATGTTGAAATGGCATTTTGAGGTCAACGGAAAAACAGTATCAGCCGACGAATTTCCTACTGCATTTGGTGACGCGGCATATAATTTCTTCACACAAAATGCAATAAACCATATCAGAAGTGTTGTTGAAGCTAAAATAGGGGGTTTAGAATGCTCCGAACATCATCAACCCCCAAACATGGTTATTGTTACTGATAAATCATCAGAGCAAATAAAACTTCAATATCACACATGCTGCGAAGTTTTCAGAGATCAAATACAACAAATACTAAGTAAATAACTTCTTCCTACTACCTGCCGATTGCGTTCTATCCTTTGAAACACGATAATGCCTGTTGATTAGCAGCATTCAGAGGGCACAGTATGTTCATCACGTTTGAGGGTTTAGATGGCAGCGGCAAGACGACGCAGGCAAAACGTGTCGCGGAACATTTGCGCGCGCAGGATTACAATGTACTGCTCACGCGCGAACCCGGCGGTACGCTCATCAGCGATCAAATCCGCGATGTCGTCTTGAAAAAGGGCACCGATGAACTGATGAACCCACGCACTGAACTGCTGCTGTTCTGTGCCTCGCGTGCGCAGTTGGTTGCACACGTTATTCGTCCCCATCTGGCAAACGGCGGTGTTGTCCTCTGTGATCGCTACACCGATTCGACGCTGGCTTATCAAGGCTACGGGCACGGCTTGGATTTGCCGACGCTCAAAACCATTCTGCATTTCGCCACTGACGGTTTGCGCCCAGATCTGACGCTGTATTTCGACATCACACCTGAAAATGCGCTGCGCCGCAAACAGCAAGCCTCACTCTTTGGCGAGGAATGGAATCGACTGGACGATATGGAATTTCAGTTCCATACGCGCGTCTATGAGGGCTATCAACGCCTGCAAGAAGAAGAACCCGCACGTTGGGCGGTGATCGACGCGATGGGTACAGTAGACGCGATGTTCCAAGCGGTTGTCGAAACCTTAGACGCGCGCATGGCTGTTGGCTAGTTATTCTAACGGCGCAACCTGCGGAAACTGTTTGAGTGCGTTGACAAAAAGCTCCTTGATTTCCAGCATATTGGCTTCGGTATCCCCTTCAAAGCGCAGACAGAGCGCGGCTTCGGTGTTGCTGGCACGCAGTACGCCCCAGCCGTGCTTAAACTGCACACGGATACCGTCGATTTCCACGATTTCACCTTTGTCTTCGAGCATCTCGCGCACTTTGTCCACAATATCGAGTTTGTCTTTTTCAGGACACGCCGGACGATATTCGTGCGTGATGTGACGCTTGGACATTTTTGCATCTAATGCCGACAATGGCTGGTCGCCCGCAGCCAACAGTTGCAGCAGCCGCCCTGCGACGAAGAACCCGTCGTCAATGCCGTGATAATCCTCGGCGATGAAGATGTGACCACTCATTTCGCCTGCTAACAGTGCGTGCATCTCGACCATCTTGGCTTTAATCGGCGCGTAGCCGCACGTCCACATGAATGGCAGACCGCCTGCTTTTCTAATTTCGTCCAGCAGCACCTGGCTACTCATCACATCAGAGACCACCATCGTGCCGGGATGCCGCTTCAGCATATCGTGCGCCAATAACGCAAGGATGCGATCAGAAGCAATGGGCAGCCCCTGCTCATCGACCACTGCCATACGATCTGCGTCACCATCAAAAGCGATGCC
>CALMZT010000744.1 GCA_937870805.1 uncultured Chloroflexota bacterium | reverse complement strand
ACACAGCCCAATTGTGCTGATGACGGCATTCAGTTTGAACGAAGAGGAACGGGCGACGATGATGCATCAGGATGGCGTAGATCAAATCATCACCAAGCCGCTGCCCGACTTCACCGAATTACACGATATTTTGCACACCATCATCCGTACCAGGACAGGCGGGTAAACCTTATGAACAGCCCCACACCGAACCCACAGGAAATCAGCGGTATTCTCAGCCGCGTCAACCGCTTGGGCAGCGCTACCGAGCAGTTGTTCAGCCGTTTGTATCGTGGACTGAACCGACGTTCACAGCAGGAACAGATGCCTAGCGATCAGTTTCAGCGCATGACCGAGCGTAACCAGATGCTCAAGCGCCAACTCCGTGAGCGCGAAGTCGAGCTTGAACGGCTGGCAGGCATCCTCAGCACGTTGGACGAAGGCATCATCATGCAGGACAATGATGGGCGCATCGTGCTCATCAACAAAGCGGCGAAGACGTTGCTTGGCACAGGCAGCCATAAAGCCTTCTGGGAAAGCGAACTCGGCACGCTGTTTGAAGCCTACCGCGATGTGACCTACAGCGATGCGGAACTCATGCCGTTGGGCGAACCGACACGCATTCAGGTGAACAATCCTATTCTCGGCGCACAAATGGCGGCGGTAGCGGGCGATGATGGTCGGCGTTTGGGGACGATGATTGTGCTGCGCGACGTGACCCGTGATGCGCTGACCGAACGGTTGAAAAATCAGTTCACGCTGAGCATTTCCCACGAGCTAAACACACCGATGCAGGTCATCAAAAGCGCCAGCGAACTCATCAGCCATATGTCGGAAACCACATCGCCGCCGCGCCGCTACCTTGAACTGCTGACACGCAACGTCGATGTACTCAATCGTATGGTGGTGGAACTGCTGGATTTGTCGGAAATGGGCGCGGGCAATTTCAGCATCCGTGAAGAAGAATTGAACTTAGAGGATATGCTTTGGAGCGTGATCAACGGCATAACGCCGGAAGTGAAGCGCGCGAAACTGGACATCGGCGTGATGGTGCGTGACAGCGACCATTTGCGGGTGATTGGCGACGATCAACGGATGCGCTGGGCGTTAGGACACTTGCTGCAAAACAGTGTGCGCTACACCGAACCGGGTGGACACATCACCGTTGCCGCCGGACAGAGTGAAACCGCGCCCGATGGCACGCCGCGCATCGCTGTACAGGTGATTGATACGGGCGTGGGCATTTCCGAGAAAGACCTGCCGCACATTTTCGAGCGTTTTTATCGCGGCGAACCGCGCACGTCCAGCGGCAAGCTGCTTGACCCACGCGGCTTGGGACAGGGCTTGTTCATCGCGCGCACGGTTGCCGAAACCCATCACGGCTACCTGAGTGTACAAAGCGAACAAGGCGCGGGCAGCGTATTTACGATGGTGCTGCCGCAAGCAGGGTAAAATGAAACGGAGAATTACCTATGGTGGTTAGCTCACCCCCTGAAAAATCAATGATCGTGCCCAGTGACCCTATCTGGCGGCTCAGCGTTGATCAGTACCATGACATGATTAACGCGGGTATTCTGACAGAGGATGATCCTGTTGAACTGCTCGAAGGATGGTTAGTCACAAAAGTGTCTCAAAAACCACAACACAGCCTTGTAACCCAGCATACCCGTGATGTACTTGCGCGTATTCTACCTGATGGATGGTTCATCAATATACAAGCACCCATCACGACTACTGATAGTGAGCCTGAGCCAGATGTTACTGTGGTACGGGGCAGCAGATTCGACTATGCTAAACGCCATCCTTATCCCGAAGATATAGCGCTACTCGTAGAAGTCTCCGATGCAACATTGCAACGAGATCGCACACTCAAACAGCGCATCTACGCCAACGCCCGCATCGTCATTTATTGGATACTCAATCTACCGGAACGCCAGCTAGAGGTTTATACCGAGCCTATAGGGACAGATACACAGGCGCATTATCAGCAGCGGACGATCTATCGTGAAGCAGATCATGTGCCTGTCGTGATCGGTGGTCAGGAAGTTGCTCAGCTTGTCGTGCGTGATCTCCTCGCTTAAGTCACGTCGCTGTTTATCCACTCAATTCCCCTCTTCACAGCCATATCCCCGCTCAACACTTCTATTCTCGGAGTGTGGTTGCAAAACGTTAGTTATAGCAACAAGTTTCCCACGAAACGCTTTCACAGCGTCTAAATTGGAAGTGGGAGTCTTTCCCCTCTCCATGTGGTGAGCCTTCGACCACTACAGGCATTTCAAAAATGGAGAGGCCAGGGGTGAGGTTAAACGCAAACGTCCACTTTCCCGCACCACGACCTTTCACATTGCAAACACTGCTCTCATCGCTTATTGCTTTCAACTCATTGCTGAACTCAACCGCAACAACACGCTCGCCAATTGCCGCCGCCCCTTCGATAGCAGCAACAGCCTCGCCAATTGCCGTTCTGCGGCAACAACACGCTCACTTCCTGCGCTTGCCCATCGCATTTGTTGCCGATGGCTGCTGTCGTTTTTCAAACCAGAATCACTACATGGACTTCACCGGGACCATGTACGCCGAGCACACTTTCCATCGCAATATCGGATGTGCGACTTGAACCTGTGATAAGGAAATTATTCGCCGGACGGTTAAAACTACCGATGCCTTCCGCGCGCTTCTGTTCAATCCACGTATCAAAATCCGGCAGAATCTGATTGCCATGAATCACGGCGATATGCACAGGCGGCAGTAACGAAGCAATACGAGGTTTGCCCGCGCCGCTGGTCATCATCAAACTGCCCGTCGAAGCGAACGCCGCTACCGCGCCCGTAATCCCAACGCGCACCTTGTCGTCACGCGGCTGTCCACGCTGAATACCTCTGTCATTGAGCGCCGTTTCCAAACCCGTTAACGGAATCTGCTCAAAATCCCAGGTGATGACACTGCTGTCTTCCCCAATCACCCCAAGAATGTACTCAATCGCAGACTCAGCGTCGGCGTGCTCAATAGGAATACAGCTTAGTTTTTTGACTTCCTGCACAAAACGCGCGCGTAATCCTTCCGCCGACAAATCTTCGGGACGCGACATATAGCGCTTTGGCGGCGCAGGGGGTAACTCATCGAACGGTTTCTGTGCCGCGCGCAGCTTGCCTAAGATACGATCACGGGCGCTGGTCATGAAGGTTTGCCTTTCTTGCGTTCCTTCCACAATTCGCGGAACGGTTTGGGCGCGAACTGTGGAAAATCGCGGTACTTGGTCCAGCCACCCAATGGTCCCGGCAGTCGGTTAGGCAAAAAGCGCGTGCCAAAACGTGCCACCGCACCACCCATGATGAACAACTTCGGTGAACGATTGCCGATTGACCACGCCTTCAAACCTACGTCGAAAATCTTATCGGTCATCCCTTTTTCAACCAGTTCATGGCGCAGATCAAGCAGCATACGCGGAATGTCGATGTCTACCGGGCACACCTGCTTACACTTACCACATAAGCTGCTGGCTTGTGGCAGGGGCGTAGCATTTTCCAAGCCTGTGAGTGCTGGCGTAATCACCGCGCCGATAGGACCTGAATACACCCAACCGTAAGCGTGTCCACCGGTTACCTGATACACCGGGCAGGCATTTAAACACGCCCCACAGCGGATACAAGTCAGCGCCTCAGCGTACTTGGTAGCGTACACTTTACTGCGCCCGTTATCGACCAGAATCACGTAGACTTCATCAGGTCCATCAGGCTCATCTTCGCGGCGCGGACCGTTAATCATCTGCATGTACACGGTCATCTGCTGTCCAGTAGCACTGCGCGGCAGGATTTGCGTCAGCGTGGCGTAGTCCTCAATCGTCTCGATCACCTTTTCAATGCCCACAATGCCAATATGCACCTTCGGCATTGCTGTGACCATACGCCCGTTACCCTCGTTGGTCACAAGGCACAGACTCCCGCTTTCAGCGATGATGAAGTTACCGCCCGAAATACCAATGTCGGCGTTGACAAACACCTGACGCAGATGTTTACGGATGAAGGCTGTCATCTCGGCTGCGTCGTCGGTGAAGGGCATATTGAGTTCGCGCATGAACAGGTCACGGATTTCGCGCTTGGTACGATGCATTACAGGCATGACGATGTGGCTGGGTGTCTCTTTGTTCAGTTGGATGATGTACTCGCCCAGGTCGGTTTCAACAACTTCAATGCCGTTTTCTTCAAAAGCATGATTGAGTGCCACTTCTTCGCTAATCATGCTCTTGCTCTTGGCGACGAGTTTGGCGTTACGCTTCTTAGCGATGTCCAGCACCATATTGCGCACATCTTCAGCCGTCTCTGCCCACAGCACCTTAATGCCGTTGGCGGTCATATTCTTTTCCGCCAGTTCCAGCAGATCAGGCAGCTTTTGGATGGCGCGGCGGCGCATGGCAGCGGCTTGCTGGCGCATCGCTTCGCCGTGTTCATGTCCATTGGAGAACATCGCCACCAGACGCTTGCTGTAGCCGTTGTACGTGCCAAGCGAAACAGCTTCCTGTAAATCGGGGTCATTAACAGCAATCTGTGCTACCGAAACAAAATTATTCGCGTCGACCTTCATTTTTTCAATCCTTCAGCCAGCACGTCGGCGATGTGGCGCACGCGCTTCACAGATTTCTGACGTGACAGTCCACCGTTCATCTGTGTCATGCAGCTTGTATCGCCAGTAATAATCGTTGCCGCCGGACAATGGTTGATGCAATCAATTTTCTTTTGTAACATCGCGCCGCTGACATCCGCCATCTTGACGCTGAACAGCCCGCCAAAACCGCAGCACGCATCGGCGTCTTTCAGGTCTTCCAGTGCAGCATTTTCGACATTAGCCAACAATGTGCGCGCTTCCTCGCCAAGTCCCAAGATACGCAGCCCGTGACAGGCGTCGTGAATAGCAAAGGTCTGTGGTTGTGGCAGGCGCAGCTTTAAATCAGTGATTCCGAGTCCCTGTACGATGAATTCGGTGAACTCCCACGTGATCGAAGCAGCGCGTTGGGCGTGTGGCAGCCATACGGGATCATCAGCAAACAGCGTGAGGTATTCATGGCGTATCATCGCGGCACACGAACCTGATGGCACGACAATCACATCAGCATCGGCGAACACACGCAGAAAATGCAGCGCAACTTCTCTGGCATCATTGCGATAGCCGCTGTTGTAGCCTGGCTGTCCACAACACGTTTGGTTTTCGGGGAAATCAATTTCTACGCCGAGATGTTCAAGGATGTCCACAACAGACATGCCGACAGCTGGATACACCATATCGACAATACAGGTAACAAAGAGCGAGACTCTTTTGCCTTTGGGGGAAGGACGTTCGGGAAGGTACATAATTAACCTGTCGTCAACGAACTTTTGCGGTAAGCGATTTCACTCGTTTATACCACCTTCCACGACGAACCATCAACTTGTCTCATGTGACAGCATCGTATCCATTCCCGCCAGAAATTCTACTGCCTGGTGATGATTTTCCACAACCTGATATTGTAAATTGAAAACCTGCGACGCAAAAAACACTAACGCACGAGCTGCGGAGCTTTGCGCACCGTAAACTACGAGCCAACCATACTTCGGATGACGCGGCGTTCCCAATTGATGTACTAACTCACCGGATACACGAACACATGCGTCAGATAAATCGATTAAGATGTGTATCTTCGAGGCTGAAGATTGCTCGAACATTGTCAATGCCTCTTGATCGGAATTTTGCGCTTCAAGATCAGTAAAATTTCCCCAGATTTTTCGGAAAATCACCCGATCCTCGATGAGCCAGGTATTTTGGTAAGGCATGTGTTTTGCTATCCCCTATACGTGGACGTGTTCAGATGATTGATT
Source organism: uncultured Chloroflexota bacterium (assembly GCA_937870805.1). GTDB lineage: Bacteria > Chloroflexota > Anaerolineae > Aggregatilineales > Phototrophicaceae > JACAER01. The sequence goes on along the minus strand of CALMZT010000744.1, from coordinate 201 downwards.
TGATGAAATACTATTTTCAGTAATGAAATATTGTACATCAGCGAAAAGGTCGAATGAAGGTTACGCTTTACTTGTCGGACAACCTACAGTTTAAATAATTTATCATTAAAAGTTAACAATTGATTGTATCTTTAAATGATGTTTCAAAATTGTATGAGCCAAAGAGTCGCATTTTAGCACACTCTGATTTATTCTATTACC
>CALMZT010000743.1 GCA_937870805.1 uncultured Chloroflexota bacterium | reverse complement strand
TCATTACCGGAATTAACTGCGGCAGATATGGCAATCATATGGGGAGCTTATCGGGCAGGAATCGATAGCTATAGCGAGAATAACTCTCGTGAAGAACGCGAACTAAATTTGCTCAACTTTCAGCGATGGCTTTCCGAGCACGATAATGAACCAAGTGCTAATGGTCAACTTGCCTTGCCCGTCATGGAGTATATGATTGATCTATTCGATGATAATTGATTAAGTGCAAAGGTGGAAACGCGAAGGAGTTTCCTCTATTGAGACGAGTCAATTTAGGGCTGGTAATGATAGCAGTCCTCATTATCTTTGTTTGCGGAGCGTTTGTTCTCTTCACATATATATTTCAACCAGACGCTTTTAGACAGGTATCTGTTTGGATAACTTCCCGTCATGTGCCGGAAGCAGAGGCGAAATTCAATCAACTCCAGAGCATTTTACCTTTAGTGGAAAACGATACACTTTTTATCGATTTTGTTAGAAGCCCTAAAGTGACTGAGGCCCGACCATGGTGCATTTCTGCGGTCATGAGACGAATTTATGGCACACGACGGCTTTATAACGATGTGCTAAAAGACTACGAAGCGATCTTCGGGGCAGATGAGTGGCTACGCGTACAGATAGATGATCCGTCTGCCGCTTCATCACGCGCAATTTGGCGTCTACCCAATGCGGAAATGGAGTTAGAGCACCTTAACCCAACACAGCGACCCATGAACAGCTTAATTAATTGGGATCAGATCGATTGGCAAGCTTATGAAACAATTTATTATATCGAATTATCCCTTGTGGAACCGTCTCTGAATTCATGTGTCGGTTGACATGGATAGTACCTTCACTAAGGCATTGTTCCCTCTTCTATTTATCAGTTCCATCCTTGCATGCTTCACATGAAAAGATCTATTGACTGACGGGCAGGCGCGCCTCACCGCGATCACGGAGACGACGCGCCTGATCTGCGCCGGACAAGTGCTGGTCTGGACGGCGACCAGCCGCCCGGCGAAAGCCTGGACGACGGTGGTGGGCAAGCGCTGGGTGGTGCAGGCGGATGACGTCTGCCCGCTGTGCTCGCCGCTGAACGGCAAGGTTGTGCCGCTGGACGCGCCGTTCGCGGATGGCGTGCAGCATCCCCCGCTGCACCCGCGCTGCCGCTGCTCTCTGGAACCCGTCTGGGCAGACGAGGCATTGGCGAAGCCCGCCGAACAGGAGCCGGAGGATGATCCGTGTGCCCAGTTTCCGGGGTGGGTATCCGCTCCTACTGAGCCTGGCTATTGTTACCATACAAGCGGTCGGACATTATTCAGCGAACCCCACCCTCTCCTCAATGATTACATAACCAGTTACGAGGATCTTGAGCAATGGTGGAACAGTCTAAGTTTGACCGAGAAAATAATTGAGCAAATGCTCGCCAGAACTGCTGGTACCAACGCTGCATTCGCGCACATTCCAGAGCATACGTTTGACAATGTGACAGGCTGGGTGGAAGAGAACCAAGACACTATTGAAGAAATATCCGCTCATTTTGGCGTAGATCCCGCTTTAGTCGCAGGTATTTTGGCGTCGGAGATGCTCTACGACTATGATCGGAATGATAGCCTACAAGATACCCTAGGTGTGATACCAGATGCTGCTGGTTACGCGAATGTCCACATCGAGACCTTCATGTTGGCATACCGCCACTTAGTCCAGCACTACACAGGCACAGACAACCCGTGGCTGCGCGACCCGAACGCACCTTTACCGATTGGTCCGGAACCCTTCGGAACTGATCCGTTGATGTGGCCTGAGCCTGATGAGATTACCAATTGGCGATCTCGTCCGTGGATAGGACCAAATATAGCGTCTCTGGGAGCCTATGCGCGAACAGATGAAGGAGCAATTGCACTCACAGCAGTGGTGTTGCGCTGGCTTGTCGACCACTATGTTGCTGATCCAGCAGCGGAGCATGATCCATATAATTTATCGCCACAAGATATGGCTGTGATCTTTGCGGCTTACCGCGGGGGTATACAAGGTGTAAGTCCCGAAGCTCCTAATTATGCATTCCCTGAGGGCGTAATCCAATTTCAGAATTGGCTAAGAGAAAATCCACTGGGAGACAACGCTTCATTAGCTTACCCGCTTATGCTTTACTCTCAGGACATATTTGATGGCAATGCAACGCCTGGAGTATGGGAGGTAAAGTGATCGTCAGAGGATCTATGTATGACATTTAGCCGTTACATGCTGAAAAGGACGGCTCACTGTATGTAACTACGACTTTGTATATTGTAGCGTATCGCTCCCATTCACGGCGCAGCTCAAGCGTTACGTCGTTTGTATTGACTTCAAAAAGTCCAATCGTTGCTTTCTCAGAAAAGTAAGCTGGTCGAACTTCTGATTCGCGCCAGTGCAGTTCCTCGACGAACATTTCTCTGAAGTTCGCTATCACCTCGTCAAAGCTGCGATTTGCACCGTAATACTGATCAACAATACCCATAATGCAGACCCTCACCTGAACCAGCGGATTCGTTTCGTCAGTCCTCAGCAGAGCGTCATCTGTCGCCATGGAGATCGTATTCAAAACTGCGTTCCACTCAGCTTGGACGGTTGAAATCTCGTGGGCACGGGTTGGATAGCGGAAGCGATAAAACCAAGCGTCTGGAAGCGAGAGCCAAACAAGAGTCAGCAACGGACAGAAGATGACAGCCAGCGTCACGAGCAGACCCCGCCTGGCAATCCTCATCTTTTTATCTAACAACGTTTCGTTTGAGTTCAAAGTTGGAAGCAGGTCAAATGAGCCAATGATCAGAGTATAGCGCAAGAGTGTGTATCCGCTGTGCTCGCCGCTATGGCAAGGTCATGCCACGGGGCTTTTTCGTTCCCAATCAGCGTCAAGCGCATCGATCAGACAACCAGAAGCCACTTCGAGCAGCGGATGATCCGGGGATTGCAGGTCTATTACAGCACGTTGGGCGAGCGTATCGTGGCTTCCGCCGCGGCGGGTGGCGCGCTTTCCGAGACCTTCTGGGAGCGCGAGCGTCCGTCGTTTGCGCGTGCCCTCGCGCCGCTGGTCGGCGACGGCTTGCGCCTGGGGATGCGGCTGGGAAGCGAGGCGTTTCCAATGCCTGCCCCCGATCTGAAAGCGCCGCTGGACACCGCCGTCGCGCGTCACAGCGCCGACCTCGCGGCGCGCGTCCTGCCTGCGCTGAGCGAGCGGGTCGATGGCGTCGTTCGTGACTGGGTCGATCGGCGAACGCCCGTGGATGAGCTGCGTCACGCGCTTCAGGCGGGCGCATTGAGCGACGGACAGGCGAAGCTGACCGCGATCACGGAGACGACGCGCCTGATCTGTGCCGGGCAACTGCTGCTGTGGACGGCGACCAGCCGCCCGGCGAAAGCCTGGACGACGGTGGTAGGCAAGCGCTGGGTGGTGCAGGCGGATGACGTCTGCCCGCTCT
>CALMZT010000742.1 GCA_937870805.1 uncultured Chloroflexota bacterium | reverse complement strand
CGCGATATAAACTCCGTACACAGCTTGACGAGGTGCGAACCCTATCCGTTATCACGCAGTCGATGCGCGCGCATCTTAACCTTGAGAGCCTGCTCAAGAATATTTATGCACAAGTCTCAACGCTGCTGGAAATCGACAGCTTTGTGTTGGTGCTCTACAACCGCGATAACCGCCTCCATTTTCCACTGATTTTTAAGGATGGCATCGAAAGGCGAACCGTCACCGCCAGCGATGACTCTCAATCGACCTTTGATCTGCGGCATACACGTTATCCGCTGCTGATGCAGGTCATCGAGACACAAACGGCGCTGCTGTTCAGCGATCACGTCGTAGACGAAGCCGAGAAAATGGGCATCAAGATGTCATCGCCTGCGCCGTACTCGTGGATGGGTGTACCGCTGCTGGCGGCAGGGCGCACACTCGGTGCGATTGCGGTGGAGTCGTCTGACCCAAGCCAGCATTTTACGCCGAATCACCTACGCCTGCTGAATATTGTCGCCGCAAGCGCCAGCATCGCCATTGAAAATGCGCAGCTTTACGAACAGCAAACCGAGCGCGTCAATCATTTAGCGACGTTGAATAACATTTCTTCATCGCTGACGGGTACACTTTCGCGCGACGACGTGTTGAAAACGATTATTTCGGCGGCGTCTTCAATCGGTGGGGCAAGCGCGGCGGCAGTGTATCTCTTCCCCGATACTGCACAGTGGGGTCTTATGCTGGCGCAAAGCGGCGGCTTAAGCGAAGACTTTACTAAAAATCCACCAGAACCCTTGCTGCGTGGCAGTGAACGGCAACCGCTGCGTCACCAGCCACCTGTCCTTGTCAAGAATATCGCTAAAGATCCGCGTGCTCTACATCTTGGCACGATTATGACAAAAGAGGGGAAAGTCGCCTGGATTGAACTACCGATGTCTACTGGAACTACCGATCTCGGCGTGCTGTCCCTGTACTATGACATGCCGCAGCAGTTCGGCAGTGAAATTGTGGAGTTTTTGCGTACATTTTCTACACAAGCCTCGCAAGCCCTCAACAATGCGCGCCTGTACAGCAAGACGGACGAAGCACTGGAACGGCGCGTCGATCAACTGAATGCGCTGGCGACGATTGGACGGCTGCTGACAGCCACTATCTCTATTGATAAAGTGGGCGAACTGGCGCTCGAATACGCAACGGAAGCTACCAAGTCGCTGGTGGGCGTGGTGATGTTGTATGATGTTCATACAGGAATGCTGCAAGCGATTGCTCAGCGCGGTTATCCCTCGCAAACGTTCGACCAGTCGATGACGATTATTCCGAACAGCGCCTTTGAACGCACTTTGAAGAATGGGCAAGCCATGTTGATTTCAGACATGCGCCCCGAACAGGGTTTTAAACAAACCGTTCTTGAGATGCGTTCGCAGCTTACCGTGCCGATTTTGCGCGGCACTGATGCAGTAGGCATCATTACCCTTGAACATGAACAAGTCGGCGCTTTCAGCGATGAAGATGTCGATTTTGTTTCGCAGGTCGCTAATCAGATGGTGATTGCAATCGACAATGCGCGCCTCTTCGAGCAGATCAGTGAAGCGCTTAATCGTTTGCAGATTATTCTCGACGCGATGGAAGAAGCCATTGTGCTGATCGATCAGGAAGGCAAAATCGCGCTGGCGAATCCGCGTGTGGATTTGATCGGTCTGAAGCCTACAGAATTGATCGGCAAAAGTGTCGAGGAGATTTTACAAGATCCCGACTCAGACCTGGCGCAGCGCATGGGTTTCACCTCTTCCCAAGATATTTTGCATATCGTAAAGAAACTTGGCAGCGGCGGCAATGGCACGTCACGATTAGACCCTGTGCTCTACACTGTAGAAGCGCCGTTGGGCACGCTGCACATCCGACGGCAGATCACACCGATACGCGACGAAGAAGGTAAAACAATCGGCGCGCTTCTGGTATTTTATAACAAAACTGAAGAACAAGAACTGGAGCGCGCACGCGAAGATCTGTCGCGCATGATCGTGCATGATCTGCGCAGCCCGTTAACTGCTGTGACCACCAGTCTCAAGCTGATGCGCGAAATTATTCCAGCAAACAGCGAATACAAGCGCACGGTGCAAGAGATTACTGAGACCAGTCAGCGTGCTATCCGCAAGCTGCTCAGTCGCGTAGACTCACTGTTGGACATCTCCAAGATGGAAAGTGGTGAATTGACGCTGGACACTGCACCGACGGAGCTAGCAACACTGGCAGATAGCGTATGCGTGGAACTCAGCCCGCTGGCGCACGAACTCAACATTCAAATCAACAGCATCATTCCCGATACACTGCCATTATTAGCTATCGACGCGGATAAAGTGGAACGTGTTCTGTCAAACTTGATTGACAATGCGCTCAAGTATGCGCCTGCCGATACCAGTGTCACGATACGCGCACATATGCCCGACATCAAACATCGGGTGCGGGTAGAAATCATCGACCAAGGTCCTGGCATTCCAGATGAGTATAAGCGCCGTCTGTTTGACCGCTACGTACAGATTCAGGGACGACGCGGCTGGCGGCGTGGCACAGGCTTGGGGTTAACCTTCTGCCGTCTCGTCGTGGAAGCGCATGGCGGAAATATCTGGATTGAAGATAACCCTACAGGCGGCAGCCTCTTTGCATTCACCCTCCCCATCCTCAAACCTGATCTTTTAGATGGTGACGACTTCACGACGGAACTGCTCACGCCAACTCGTGAATAACAGCACTGGCTTGTGTTACTCCCGATTAATCAGCCTGATAATCTTTGGAGTTTGCCCATAGAGGCTGATTTCGATTTCTTCAGCAGGTTTTACGTCCAGCAGTTCAGGATGTGTTGTCAGCAGAAGTATTTGCCCACCCGGCTTCACCACACGTCGCATTTCAGCAAGCGCCGCCTGATACAGCAGTTTCAGATTTTCGTCTACGGCTACCTGTCGTCCCCAGGGCAAATTAGAAAGTACACCATCCACTAAACCTGTCGCAAGCGGCAAATGGGCAGCGTCCCATTGATGTACTGCTGCCTTCACAGAGGCGCTCAAAGCGTTTTCCTGCGCTTTTATGACGGCATCAAGGCTGACATCCCCACCGATCACTTTAGCGCCCATCAACGCCGCTTCAACGAGAATCGTTCCACCACCGCAAAACGGATCAAGGATCGTCGTGTCAGCTTGCACAGTCGCTAACTGCGCCAGTGCCGCCGCAATAGGGGGTTTTAACGAACCGGGCAAGTGATCGATCTTATAGTCGCGCCTGTGCAGGGGATGCTTGAACAAGCGCATTCCTACAACCGCCGTATCATGATCGATAAACACGCGCAAATTGATTTCAGACTCTTCATCGTCCTCAGAGTAACGCCACTCATCGTAACGGCTTAGGATGCCATCGGCAACGCTGGCTTTGATTTCGGGGGCGCTGTAATTGCGCTTGCCCACAAAGTTTGCTGTCACCGAGAAACGGGGCGTGCGCGTAAGAGGTCGAAGCCGTTTGATGAGTGAAAACAGCGAATCAAGTCCCAGCTCTGTGCTCAAGGTCGTAAAACGGGCAAGTTCCGAACGTTGATGCCCGACACTCAACCACGTTTGCAGTTTGAGAAACACGTCATCTACGGTTCGCAAATTGGCAAGTGCGTTGATGTCTTTGCACGCCGCCTCGACACGGCGATAAGCGACGGTTTTGATGATCGTGCCGGGAATAGCAGCGATCTCTTGTGCGCTGACTTGTTCTAAACCCCGTGTCGTAATTGCAAAAATGTCTGCCATGGTTATCCAGAACTTTGACATTCTGAACTTTTCAGCCAACGGAGACCATACACTCCCGCCAATCCCAGTAGTTCCAGGTTGTGCGCTGCATTATAGTCGGCATGAGCGAGATAGCCACAATGCACGCACTTGAACCTGTCCCCACTACGATTTCGCCTGTCCCACCTACCACAGAGGTGGCAGTATTGCGAGGTATACGCGGGATGTTTTCGCTCCAGCCGAATCCCGTGTTCCTCACAATGCCGTGC
>CALMZT010000741.1 GCA_937870805.1 uncultured Chloroflexota bacterium | reverse complement strand
GCTCGGCTGTGATGGACGGTTCTTTTGACCAACGCTGGGCAGTCGCTTAATTTCTGCCCCCATTTCCGAATGCACCCAAGCGGAACTCCTGCGCCAGTTAGAAGACAAAACGTGAGCAACCTCATCATGGTGACTAACCTTCCAGTTTCACCCTGTCTTGCTTCTTCGCGCGCTGTGCCTCACCCCATTCGTGCGCGGATTGCGCGATAAGTCCGAGCAGCGGACCACACACCCCTATTCCAATCCCTAATGAGTTGGTGATATATAAGGCGCTGTCAACACGATCATCATTGGCATGGACAGCGTAAATTCGCGGGATGACCAACAGCAAACCGCCGATCAGCACCGACAGCATGAGCACTACCCACAAATTCACCGTGAGGGGCACACCAAACTTGCGCCGCATCACGCTGATGATGCAGTAAATCAGGAACAGAAAGCCCGCCGCTGTCCAAGCCATGTTCTACTCTACCGGGGGACGCACAGCTTCGATGACGACCCAATCGCCATCCGGCTGTACACGGCGTTTGGTCGGCGTGAGTCCCGTTTTGCGCAGCGCGGCTTCCACGTCGTCGGCTTGCTCCAGCGTCAGCCCACCGAACACTGCTTTGCCGCCGGGACGCACGACATCGCCTAAGTGATTATCGCACATCTGAATGATGATGCGCGCGAGGATGTTCACCAGCGCCAGATCGAAGCGCCGCGGCACCGTAATCACCGTTTCGAGGCTGCCTTGCATTGACGTGATCTTGTCGGCGACGCCGTTCTGCTCGGCATTCTCTTCGGTGACGCGCACGGCAATCGGGTCGATGTCCAAGGCGAGGATATGCGCTGCGCCGAGTTTCGCCGCTGCTATTGCCAGAATGCCACTGCCACTGCCCAGATCAAGCACGCTCGCGCCCGGCTGAATCAGGTCTTCCAGCGCTTGCAAGCACAACTGTGTCGAAGGATGCGTACCTGTTCCAAACGCCATACCGGGGTCAAGCGCGATCACCACGTCATCGGGCTTGGTCTCCACGTCAGTGATCCACAGTGGACGGATGAACAGGCGGTTGCCAAGTCGTACAGGATGGTAATGCGCCTTCCAAGCCTCTGCCCAATCCTTGTCATCGACGGGGTAGAAGGCGGGCTTCGGCATGGGATACATCAGGCTCATGTGACCGAGCGCGTCCTCAAGCCGCTTCATCTGCTCAGGCGCTTGCTCGTCTTCGGGCAAGTACGCGCGCACGGTGAGGCGCGTGGCGGGCGGCACGTTGTCCTCGTCCCAGGCTTCGGGCATGATGCCTTCCTGCTCAATCGCCACGCCTTGATAGCCGTACTCCTGAAGCAAGTCACTGACGGCTTCAGCGGCTTCACCATCCACGCTCATCGACACTTCAATCCAACGCATCATTCATCCTTGTTGTACATTACGAATTGGCTGTCCATTGTAAAGGAAAGTGCGCGTCTTGTGATAGGTCGCTTATGGGGCAGATTTGGATAATGGCTGCCGCCATTTTGGCAGCTCAGAAAAAATGTGGCGTGGAGTGAGGCTGGTGCTGCCACTTTGGTTTGCTATGCGGCGCAGCGCGTGCTCACAACAGCCGCCACTTTGGCAGAAAAGGGCGATTTTTCGATAGCGCGGCGGGAAAATTCACTTCACCTTTTTACAGTAGCACAAAACGTGGTGCATTTGCGTTCCTTTTGACACTTTAATGCAAGTTGTAATGAAATAGAAGTGCTTAGAAGATTAAAGGGGAATAGAAACAAATCTACAGGAAATTTCGTTGTCTGCTTCTTGGCTCTTGTATACAAACGGGGTTGTTTCGCTTTGAACAAGGGGATTATGCAGTTTAACGATTAAAGACGGAGTAAAACAGGGGGTCTGTAGGGGCGCACCTGCGTGTGCGCCCGATAGTGGGCAGAACAATGTGTCTGCCCCTACAAGCACATGATAGCAATATTACATCGCTTAACCCGAAGTCAGGTTATTCAAGCATCTGCATCAATGTATGAGCCGCACCTGCTGCATCATAAGGCGACCAAATTTCATACTGTGTAACTTGAAAAAAAGTCTCATCCTCGTCAGCAAGTTGATTTGCCAGGAGCTGTATAACGCGCAGCTTATCAGCACGATTCAACTTTTGCAACTCATCAACGAGTTTTTCAGGCAGCATCTTCGCTCCTTATCTCGCGTTCGTTAATTGAGTGTGGCTACTGCTGTTCGCCCGCGAAGAATTCACGCACGCGATCAAAGAA
>CALMZT010000740.1 GCA_937870805.1 uncultured Chloroflexota bacterium | reverse complement strand
GGCGCTCACCGTCATCCGCAGCCCGTCGCGCGGGTTCTGCCGCACGAAGGCCCAGTCCGTGCGTCCCAGCATCCGCCGCTCGGGCTCGCTCATTCTCAGCACGTCCCGCGGCCCCTCCGCGCGCGTGTCGAACACATGCACGCCGTCAGATTGTAACAGCGCCTCTATGTGTTCGTCAGGTACAGGGTTCGGCGCAACATAGCGTTCCTGAAATACTGGAATCAGCGTTTTACCTTGTTCATGCGCGTGCTGGATTTCGCGCCGTACCCATTCAGAGTCAAGCGTTGTATCGCCTAGCAGGCAGACCAATACGTCAGCCTCTTCAATTGCACGCAGCAATCGGTCAGGGAAGGGTCCGCCGCCGTCGACACTGCGTGTGTCGACAAAGACTTCAATCCCCTTGTCCTGCAACTCATTGGCAATCAGAGTCGCCAGCATGGCGCTTGGTATACGCCGATAGCTGATGAACACCTTTGGACGCCGACGCGAAAAGACGCTGCTCATAAATCCGCTGACGATTGAGAAGGTGGAATATAAACAAGTATAGATGTGATCGCGCTAACAGACAAATGAAATTTGTGCAATATTTAATCAACATAATACATTTCACATTGCATTAAAGTGTCAAAAGGAACGCAAATGCGCTGCCTTTTGTGTTATTCTGCCTCTAGAGAAAGGACTTCTAAATGTCACGCACCGAGCTAAAGACTAACGACTATCGACTAAAGACTAGTCTGTTATCTCTCTGCAACTTCCGCTTACATCAAACGTTGCGGTTAGAAAGAGGTTTGCATGACACAAAACCCTGAGTACACGCTCTCTTTATGTGCAGCACACCAAAGCAAATGATAGTCTGCATTGCCCCTGTTTTACAGAGACCCCGAATCAAAAGAGGCACATCCTAAGCGAAGCGACTGTGCCCCTTGCATGTTCTTGCTATTAGCTAACGACTATCGACTATCCGCTAACGGCTTCTTCCAGCGGTTGCAGCGTGGCTTCGTTCTCTTGCAGCCAGTCCACCGCGCTCAATGCCGCCGCGCAGCCCTGCCCCACCGACGTTGCCGCCTGCCGCCACAGTTTGTCCGCGATCTCGCCGCCCGCGAACACGCCCTCCACGTTAGTACGCATCAGCGAGTCGATCAGCAGGTAGCCATCGTCGTCCAGCGCCAACTGCCCCTTGAAGGGTTGGCTGTTGGGGTCATGCCCGATGAAGATGAACACCCCCTGCGTCGGGTATTCGGTGCGTTCGCCCGTCTTGACATTTTTCAGCGTCACAGCGTTGACCGAGCCGTTACCCTTGATTTCCTCGACCACCGTGTCCCAGACGAAGTTGATCTTCAGGTTGCTCCGCACGCGCGATTGCAAGGCGACGCTGGCACGCAGTTCGTCGCGGCGGTGGATGATGTTCACCTTCGTGGCGAACTTCGTCAGGAAGATGGCTTCTTGCAGCGCTGAGTCGCCGCCGCCTACCACGATGATTTCCTTCCCTCGGAAGAAGAAGCCGTCGCAGGTCGCGCACCAGCTCACGCCGCGCGCCGTGAATTCGTCTTCGCCCGGCACGCCCAGATGACGCGGACTCGCGCCAATGGTGACGATCACGGCATCAGCAATGTATTCCTCGCTGGGAGTCTTCACGCGGAATGGTGAGCCTTTCGTGAAATCGACTTCGGTCACGAAATCGTACACGAACTGCGCGCCGAAGCGTTCCGCCTGTGCCTTCATCGCCGCCGCCAAATCGGGTCCGGTGACGCCATCAGGGAAGCCGGGATAGTTATCGACATCGTTGGTCGTAGAGATTTGCCCGCCTAGCTTATCGCCGACGATGACAATCGTGCTCAATTGCGCACGGGCGGTGTACAGCGCGGCAGTGAGTCCCGCAGGACCACCGCCGATGATGACGACACGAGTTTTCTGCATAGTCTTTATTCCTAGTCGTTAGTGGTTAGTTTTTGAGTCTATAGTTATGGGAATGCCGTTACATTTGAAGTTCAAATTGATCGCTGTTGACGGAAAACTGATTATTCGTTTTGGATAATACCGTTTCGTTCCGCCCGGATCACAGCGACGAGCGCATCAAATTCTTCACGCGAATCAGGCCAACAGCGGAAGTGTTCTTCCAATGATGGCATGATGTCCGCAAGCTTCGCGCCTTCGGCAACCTTTTCGGCGATGCACGTCAGGCGCTCACAGCACTCGTTGCAATCCATGTCGATCACTTCGTCATTGAAGCTCTGACTACAGATAAAGTCGATTAGTTTTTTTGTGCTTGAGTTCATCTCATGCGCCCCCTCATTTTCTCTGGCGCTGCTCATTGGACGAGCCAGCCGAGATTGTTCTTACCTTCTCCAGTACATGACACTGTTAAAAATTCTGTAAAATTCCTAATGAAATAGCTCTAACATGTAATCCAACGGTAAATCCTGCGATTCCAGATGTCCCCGCAGCTTGCGGCGGGCGTCGTGCAGCAGTTTGTACAGCGCGTTACGGTTCGTCCCCAATTGCTCAGCAACCACGTCCATCGGGATTTCGCGCAATGCCACCGCGACGAGCGCCTGGTACTGGCGCGGCGTCAGGATTTCCGACAGCGCTTTGTCAATCTTGTTCATGACTTCGGCGCGCTCGGTAGCGACTTCGGGGTCAGGGGGCGTGCTGCCGCTGACTGCTGCCATATCCATGTTTTCAACTTGTAGGTCGCCATCGGCGGTAATGTTGTCGAGGCTGAAGTCTTTGTGACGGGCGCGCCGCAGTTCGCTGATCGCCAGACGCACGGCGATTTTGGTTGCCCATGTGGTGAAGCGGCTGTCTCCGCGAAAGCTGGCGATATTCTCCATGATGCGCAGCGTGGCATCCTGTGCTAAGTCGTCTGCCATCTGCGACAGTTCCTGACCGGAGCGATCGGTGAGGTCACTACGTTCGTGTGTGAGGTAATAGAGGATGCTGCGCTGCAAACGGACGCGCAAATCTTCTAACGCTTGCGCCT
>CALMZT010000739.1 GCA_937870805.1 uncultured Chloroflexota bacterium | reverse complement strand
GATTACGTGCTAATTCGTCCATATCCCGATTGTAACGCTTTATCTTCTCATACGATACAATTCCCCTGAGTAGTTACTATTTCAAAAGGTAATTGAGTGATGAATTTAACGGTAACGATAACCCTCACAGAAGAAGAACAAGCGCTCATCGACACGCTCAGACGCGAACAGGGCTTAGATGCGCCTGCCGATGTGTTACGCACACTGCTGCATGATGCGGTTCAAATCTACGATGCGCTCTGGGATAAATCCTTTGCTGAGTCGCAAGACTTTGTCGATAAACTGGCAGATGACGCGCACGCCGCATATCTTGAAGGATTAACGGAAGATTTTGAACTCAAATAAAAGACTTTCATTATGAATCTTACTCCAGAACAACACAGCGCCATTTACACGCATGATCGCAACCTCGTGGTTGTCGCGGGCGCGGGCAGCGGCAAAACGCGCGTGCTCGTTGAACGTTACCTCGCGCTGCTAGACACACATCCCGATTGGGATTTAAACGCGCTGGTCGCCATCACCTTCACCAGCAAGGCGGCACAGGAGATGCGTGATCGTGTGCGCAAAGAACTCGAAAACCGTCTGTTTCGGGCTGCCGACGCGCAAACGGCACAGCGCTGGTCAAACCTGCTGGCGCAAATGGAAAGCGCGCGCATCGACACCATTCATGCGTTGTGTGCCAGTATTTTGCGCGCCAACGCTGCCGAAGCAGGCATTGACCCGGCGTTTAAAGTGCTTGATGTGGTGGAAGCCGATGTGATGCTGGAAGATGCTGTCGATGCGGCATTGCAGCAGTTGGTCAATGAGGAACATCCTGCAATCACTTTGTTCAACATCTACGATGACCGCGCTATCCGTGATGCGCTTAATCAGGAACTCATCGGCGCACAGCTTCCCGATTTGTCGGAAAATCTTTTTGAGCAGTGGCAAGCGCAGTGGGAAGAAAAGGCACGCTACCATATCGCGGAGTTCGCATTTGCGGCGCTGTCTGCATCAGAACACAGCCCTTATGCGCCGCGCGGCGAAGATTGGCTGTCTAAAGGCTTGGTGGTGCTGCGAACGGAGATCATCAGGCTGCTGCCGATGGTGGAAACGTCCGTCGTTGATCTCCAGGTGGGTTTGAGGGCTGTGCGCGAGGTCGCGGGCATTAAACTCTCTGGCACGGTGGCGAAAGTTTGGGGCGATGATGGACCAAGCGCAAAGGAACACTTACGTTTTATTCGTGACTACGCCAAACAATCACTCGAAGCGATAGGTGAGCCGCTGAGCGACCTTGACCGCGAAGCCGCGCGCCTGCTGCCGTACTGGCTGGAACTTGCACAGCGCGTACAAATGCTTTTCCGTGCATCCAAGACACGCGAAGGCGTATTAGACTTCAACGATCTCGAAAGTCGTGCTTGCGATCTACTGGTGAACAATGCTCATGTGCGTGAGCGTTATCGCAGCAAAGAGTTCAAACATGTGCTGGTTGATGAATTTCAGGATACGAACGAGGCGCAGTGGGACATCGTGCGCGCGCTGGCAGACCCCGCGCAGCCCGGTTCGATGTTCATTGTCGGAGATGAAAAACAAAGCATCTATGCGTTCAGGGGCGCGGACGTGCGCGTCTTTGGTAAGGCGCGCGCCGCGATTAAGGACGGCGGCGGTCAGCATATTCCATTGGTACAGTCTTTCCGCACGCACAAGTCGCTGGTCGATGGTTTCAACAGTGTCTTTCAACAGCTTCTGCAAGCAGGAGCTGGTCGTCATTACGAAGTGGCTTTTGAGCGCGATATGACAGCCTTCCGCGAGACGCCGCCGCATGATGCGCCCTGCGTGGAACTGCTGCTCATCGACAGGCGTCTATCGCAAGAGGACAGTGATAAGAGTGATGCCGCGCGCCGCTGGGAAGCCTATGAAATCGCGCAGCGTTTGCATGAGATGGTGCGCGCGCAAATGCCGATTTACGACAAAGAGCGTCAAGTTGTTCGTCCAGTAGAGTACGGCGACATCGCGCTGCTGTTCCAGTCGATGACCCGCGTCACGCTCTATGAAGAAGTGTTTAAAGCGGCGGGTTTGCCGTTCGTGACGGTTGCCGGGCGCGGCTATTATGATCGTCAGGAAGTGTGGGACGTGATTAACCTGCTCACGGCGCTGCACAATCCGGCGGATAATTTGGCGCTGGCGTCGGTGCTGCGTTCACCGATGTTCAGCCTCAGCGATGATGCGCTGCTGGCGCTGCGTCTGCTGCGCGATGCGAACGGTCAAATCCTGCCGCTGTGGCAGGCGTTGGCTGTGGCTATTCATAATGGCATTCCCTTGGATGGTAACGGCATATTCGGCATGGAGGTTGTTTTTGCCCGCAAGACGCTCTACGAACTGCATCACATCGCGGGGCGCGTGACCATCTCTGAACTACTGCGTGAGGCGTTAGCGGCGACAGGCTATCTTGCCACGCTCAGCGGCTTGCCGGATGGCGCGCGCCGTCGTGCGAACGTCGAAAAGCTGCTCGACAAAGCCCAAGCCACAGGACAGGTAACGCTTGGCGCGTTCCAGCAGTATTTGAAAGACTTGAGCGCACGCGAAGTACGTGAAGGTGAAGCCGCCCTCGAAGCCACTGGCGCGGTGACGTTGATGACCGTTCATGCCAGCAAGGGCTTAGAGTTTCCCGTTGTCGTTTTGCCGGATTGTTCATGGGAGAACAGAGGCTACGGCGGCAGTATGCTGATGCACGATGGCGGCACATTGGCGTGCAAAGTTTACGATGAAGTGGAGAATAAATTTAGCGCCTCATATGCCTATCGCCGTTTGCAAGCCGAAGCCGCGCTGCGTGAAGAAGCTGAACGCAAACGCCTGCTTTACGTCGCTGCCACGCGCGCGCAAGACATGCTCATCATCTGCGGGCAGTACAATGTCACAAAAGATGGTAGGCTCAGCGGCACAGGCTTATGGCTTGGCTGGCTGCTGGCGACGCTTGGAGTCAGCGATTGGCAGCCCGGTG
>CALMZT010000738.1 GCA_937870805.1 uncultured Chloroflexota bacterium | reverse complement strand
CATTGTCACGTATGGCAGTGGTGATACCCCTATACCGACGGTTCACCTGATTGATACAGCGTCGTTTAGTGTGGTTGGCACGCTGCCTGTCCCCGATGGCTCTATCGGCGGTGTAGCGTTTAACCCCGATGGTACGCTGTTGGCGATCAGCAATGGTGATTTTGATAGCGCACAAAATGTCTGGGCGTCGTCGGTACGCATCTTCGATCTGACGAGTCAGACTGAAGTGGCGACGCTGCCGCTTAACTCAAATGTTGGCGCACTATCGTTTAGTCCAGATGGCACGCTGTTAGCGCTGGCGTATGAAGACCCACTGTTCTGGGGACCCAATCGCGCGACCCTGTGGGCAGTACAATAGCGGAGAAATGAATAGGGACGACTCACTGAGTCGTCCCTGTGAAATTTTTGTCTCATGCGTGCAAGCAGGGCAGTGTGCGCTCTGAGACAAGGGGATTAATCCCCTTGTTCGCATAGGTTCTACCCTTGAGCCAAGTTTTTAGCCCAATTCCTGAGCAATTTTGCTGGTGATTTTGTCTTTCGGCTGGTAGCCCGTGATACGCACCACATCCTTACCGCCCTTAAACAAAATCAGCGTGGGGATGCCCATGATGTTGTAGTTCATCAGAATGTCCTGATAAGCATCCGCATCCAGCTTGCCAACGCGCAGTTTATCAGCGTATTCGGTTGCGATTTCCTCGACAATCGGCGCAATTGCTTTACAAGGACCACACCACTCTGCCCAAAAGTCGATCAATACAGGGGTGGGGGATTTCAATACTTCGCTCTCGAAGTTCGCAGAGGTGACTTCAAACATATTGGCATTCATCGAGAATTGTGCTCCTTCAACGCTTTTGACGGTACTTGTCACCCATGCTATCATGAACTCCAGGGTGTTACAAGTTAATCACGTACAACTTTACCTTATATGAATATAGACGCTTCCCATCTCCCAGAACTTACCCGACGCCAGGAAGAAATCCTAACGCTCATCGTGCGGGCTTATACGCAATCCGTCGAGCCAATCGCCTCAAAGCAGTTAGTGGAGAGCCTCGGCGTTAGCTCAGCGACCATTCGCAACGAAATGGCGGTGTTAGAAGACTTCGGTTACATTGCCGCGCCGCATACCTCTGCCGGACGTGTGCCTACAGAAAGAGGCTATCGCTACTTCGTCAAATATCTGGTGAAAAATGGCGATCTCAGCAGCGCCGAGCAAACGCACATCACCGAAAAGCTGCAAAAGCTGCCAATGGTGGGCGATCAATGGATGCGCGCCGCCGCGACGATTCTGGCGCGCACCTCGCGTTCGGCTTCGTTGGTCACGCCGCCCAGCGCAGAAACAAGCCGCTTCAAACATCTGGAACTCATCGCCATTCAAGGGCGCTTGGTGCTGATGGTACTCGTTTTGCATGGGGGCACGGTGCAGCAGCGGATGCTCAATCTTGCCGAGCCTGTGCCACAAGAATCGCTCAGCAACGTGGCAACACGCCTCAATACCCTGTGCCTGGAATTGAACGCCAACGAACTACGCATTAAAAGTGTCGGGCTGCCGATGCTGGAGCGTGAAGTCGCTGATCTCGCCGCCGAATTGATGAATCAAGCCGATGGCAATTCGGCACATCTGATTTACCGCGAAGGCTTGAGCGAGGTCATCCGCACGTTTCAGGATCAGCAGGGCGCGCAGCAAGCCGTGCGCGTGTTCGAGGAGCGCGCGTTCCTGGAAACGCTGCTTGGTGAGATGCTCCCGTCTACGATGGACAGCGTGCAGGTGTTTGTGGCGGGTGAAGGACGCGAGGAACTCAATCAACTGAGTATTGTCCTCAGCCGCTATGGTGTGCCGGGGCAAATGAGTGGGGCAGTCGGCGTTTTAGGTCCCACGCACATTAACTATGGGCGCGCGATTAGCACAGTGCGCTTCGTTTCATCGCTGATGACCAACATGGTAACGGCATTGTATGCAAATAGTGACGATAACCTGTTACCGCCGGGGCAATCTTAGCTTTCGGTAAGGTAGCGCTGCATGACCGCGCCCATCATTCCGCCGAACGCCAGCGGAATCACAGCGCAGGCAATGACTTGCGAAACGAATGCTCCACCCAAAAAGCGCATCACAAACACGAACAACAACCCCGTCACGATACAGGCGGCGATACTGCTCAACAGCCACCAGCGCGCTCCGCGCACATGACGACGCAGCAAAAACGCTTGCGGCAAGCCGATACACATGCCAATTGCAAAGCCGATGAGCAGCGTGCCCGGCAGCCACGTTTCGGCAATGCTGAAGTCTATCGTAAGCTGGCTGGGGTTATCGGATGTGGTTTGCATGACAGGAATTGCCAGCAGGCTTACCGCGAAAACGCCGAGTAAAATACCCGCGCCGCCTAATGCGCTGCTGAGTGTCCACAGCCTGCCGGGAAACATACGCTCCCGAAAAGCGATTTTCCACTGCGCAAAGCCGATACATGCCCCGAACAGCGCCATCGCCAGCACATAAACCCCTAGTTTCCATAGATTGAGCAGCGCGAAGGGAAAACGCAGAATGCGGGTGTAGATCAGCGTTTGCGGAATGAAATCCCAGCCCAGCCACATGACCGCGAACCAGACGAACAACCCCGCCATCCAGCCGATCATCGCGCCGGCCGAACAACCAGCATAGATCGCGCCGCGCGCCCAGGCACGGTTGGCCGCATACCAGGCACACGTGTCTTTCAACGTTTCATACAGATAGCCTGGGTCACCGCCTGAGAAGTAGATCAGGTCGGCATTTTCCAAAATGGACTCGTATTGCACGTCATCCGCCGAGGCGCGGTCGATGATCGGTAATGCCTGCACATCGGCGCCCAATTTATTAAAGTGTTGAATACCCATATTCGACCAGCGGTTCACGCTTTGCTCACCCTCCTTCCCCGCCGCGGTCGCCAGGCAGACCACACGCGCATGACGCCCGCTCAGGTTAAGGCTTTCCAGCAAATAACGATCCACATCCTCCATCACAGGAAGGTATTCCCCCGAACCAACGAGAGCGATGAGTCCATTCATAGGTCACCTGGTGGTAAGTAAAAAGTAGATAAGTAAAAAGTAGACACGTAGACAAGTAGACCAGTAAAGCGTAGACAAGTAGATGAGCGATT
>CALMZT010000737.1 GCA_937870805.1 uncultured Chloroflexota bacterium | reverse complement strand
ATGTGCTGGAACGGGTCATGCTGCAAAACACGCTGCATAAAGTCGCTGAGCAATCACTGGAACAGGAAATGCGCTTTCGCAATCTGATCGCGCGCAACGCCGATGGCATGGTCGTGGTTGACCGCAGCCGCATGATCCGCTTCGTCAACCCGGCTGCTGAAGCGCTGTTTGGCAGCGTGGATGGCATGATGGTCGGCAATTCGTTCACACTGCCGCTGCATATGGGCGAGGCAGAACAGCACGACATTCGTCAACAGTCCGGCGCTGTGGTGCGCGTGGAAATGCGCGTGATTCAAATCGAATGGCTGGGCAATCCCGCGTATCTGGCGTCGCTGCGTGACATCAGCGCGCGCTATCGCATGGAGCAGCGCCTGCTGGAAGTGGCTTACGAGAACAGTATTTTTGCGACGGCGATCAACCGACTGACAGTGGGTGTGCTCATCACCAGCGCGCAAGACCAGAGCCATCACATTGCTTACGTCAATCCTGCCTTTACCGAGATCACAGGCTATACGTCCGAAGAGGTCATCGGCAGAGACCCCAGCATTTTGCAAGGCATGGATACGCCGCCAGAAGACATCGCCGCGATGGATGATGTGCTGCTGCATGAGCGTTCATTTGAGGGTGTGGTGCTGAATTATCGCAAAGATGGCACGCCCTTCTGGAATAAGCTGTCGATTAACCCGGTATTTGACGCGCAGGGAAAGCTCGTCAACTGGGTCGGTTTAGTCACCGATTTTACACCCGTCATCGAAGCCGAAGCACAGTTGAAGCGTGAGCGTGATTTTTCGTCGGCGATTATCGACACGGCGGGCAGCCTGATCGTCGTGACCGACGCGCAGGGGCAGGTGGTGCGCGTCAACCCGGTGTACGAGGAAATCACGGGTTATCGTTTGGAAGAAGTCGACGAGGGCATGATCTGGGGACTCCTGTTTCAAGGCGATCTACTGCGCGGACTCAAGCTCCTTTCAGAAGGTAAATCGTTCGAACCCATGCTCGGCATCCACGTCGGTACACTAATCACACGCGATGGTCGTGATCTGAAAATCCTGTGGCGCACGACAGCGCTGCGTAATGCCAGCGGCGACATCGAATACCTCATCATCGCCGGGTTAGACATCACCGAACGCGAACGCGCCTCTGAAGTCCATGTCGAAAAGGAAAAACTGCGCGCCGCATTGGACAAAGAACGTGAACTGCACGAACTGAAAACCCGCTTCGTCTCGATGATTTCACATGAACTGCGCACCCCGCTGGCGACGATTTTGATGGCAAGTGATTTATTGAAGCACTTTCGCAGCCGCTTTAACGAAGACGAGATTACCGGACGGCTGAACCAGATTCAGGCACAGGTGATGTACCTGACGGACTTGATGGAAGATATGCTGACGATCAATAAGGCTGAAACCATCGGCTTGGAATTTCATCCAACGACTATCGACATTGACACCTTTTGCCGCGAACTTGTGCAAGAGATGGTTTATGCCAGCGATCAGGCATCACGCATTCAGTTTTCTGCTCACGGTGTCTGCCCAGTCGTCAGCATCGACCCAAAGCTGATACGGCAGGCGATCATCAACCTGCTCACCAACGCGATGAAATACTCGACCCCTGACACACGTATCGACTTTGAAGTGGAATGTGAGGAGCAGCGCATTTTTCTGCGGGTGCGCGATCAAGGCATGGGCATCCCGCCGGATGACCTCAAACGGTTATTCCAGACTTTTCAGCGTGCGTCCAATGTCGGCGCGATACCCGGCTCTGGCATTGGGCTGGCGATTGTCAAATATATTGTCGAACTGCACTCCGGCAGCGTCAGCGTCGACAGCACCTTAAACGGCGGCACCACGTTCACGATTGAGCTGCCGCTTTCACGCCCCTGAGCACTGCTGCACAAATCTGCTGTGTGTGTGCGTCTCTTTCCGTATTATGCTAATCTTGTCAACATAGCAATTGTGGGGTTTGCTGAAGCGGGGGATGATATGCCTGAATTCTGCCGTATCCAATACGATCATTATTATGACCAGCATGGTTCGCAGTATGTGTTGGTGGTGGTATATGACGAAGGCAACGCGATTGACGAGGTGTGGAGCAACAGCGGCTCAATAGACGACGAAGATGACATTCAGCAGTTTGGCGACCAGCAGCTTGCCAAATTGTTGCATAAGATGCGTGGCGAGGGCTGGGAAGTCGTCGCAAAGGATGAGATCAAAGCGCTGGATGAGATGCCCGTCAGCCAAACCACTATTTATCAGATGAAGCGAGAACGTGCATGATTGATCCCACAAACGAAGTGTTTGATTTTCTGCTTTCACAGCCCACAGCGGAGCAAATCATCGCGCTACGAGCATCAGAAGCCGCACAGGAACGTTTACGCTACTTGCTTGACGGCAATCGCAACAATACATTGAAAGACGCCGAACGCGCAGAGTTAGATGCTTATCTTCAGGTTGAGCATTTTGTGCGGCAGCTTAAAATTCGTGCACGCGAGACTGTTTCAGGAAAGTAAAATCTAATGTGAACAAGGGGATTAATCCCCTTGTTCAGGGCAAAACAACACTACTTATATCCAAGAGTCTTTCTGGCTTGCTATCGTGGACGGTTGATAATCACAAAGCTGTCCTCAATTTCTTCTTCTCGAATGACGGTGAACGGCTGTGGTTCAGGCAGCGCACCGCAGCGTGAAGCCACCAGCGTGAACGTGAAGCCATTCGGCGCACGCACACGCAGTTCACCCGACACCAGCGCATAAACCGACGCCGTAGACGACGAGGCAATCAACACTTCGTCGCCGATCTCCTGCGCATGTGTCACACCGCTGCTGATCTGTTGCAAGCTGAGGTACAGCGAGAAGAAGCCCTGATTGTTGCTGATGGCGTACACATCGATGCCACCCGACACCGCGCAGAACACCGCCAGCGGATCGGCAGGACCATTCAGACGCACAATGCTCAAAATCCGTGTCAGTTCCTCGAAGTTGAGCCATACATAAGTGATGCCGTTGATGGTAATCGTGCCACCCGATGGACTTTGTGAGGCAATCAATGCAGCAACGGCTTCTAATTCTGCGGGGTCGGTGCTGTTGATGTTGAAGGTCAGCACGTCGTAGCCATTGCCCCCATCAATGCCATCACCAACCACCG
Organism: uncultured Chloroflexota bacterium; assembly: GCA_937870805.1. Taxonomy (GTDB): domain Bacteria; phylum Chloroflexota; class Anaerolineae; order Aggregatilineales; family Phototrophicaceae; genus JACAER01. The sequence continues at coordinate 1,392 of CALMZT010000737.1, read as the reverse complement.
CCGTTCCTGCTGCGATAATCACGGTGTCGTCGCCATCATCCGCACGAATGTCACCGTTGACCACGCCATTGTTGGTGATCGTGTCGTTACCTCCGGCGGCGATGATATTCGTGACGCTGCCGTTGTTGGTGATGTTATCGCTGCCTGTGCCCACGCCGTTACCATCACCATAGATGTTGACCGCAACGGTGCCGTTGTTGACAATCGTATCGCTGCCATCGGCGCTGCCGCCGGAACCATCCCCGTAGATACTGCTATTGACCGTGCCGTTGTTCGTCACAGTATCGCTGCCTGACGAGTTGCCATTGGCAGAGTCGGCGAAAATCGAATCGACAGTGCCATTATTGACGATCATGTCATTACCGCTGCCCGTGCCAAAGCTGGTATCGCCGTCGATACTGCCCGTGACGCTGCCGTCATTGACAATGACATCGTTGCCGCTACCATTGCCGAAGCCGCTATCCCCGACCACATCCCCATTGACCGTGCCTGCGTTATAAATCGTATCACTGCCTGATTCAGGGTTGCTGCTGAAGTCACCGCCGCTGACGCCACCGTTCACGGTTACACCTGCACCAATCGAGATGGTGTCATTGCCAGCAAAGCCTGTGACAGCCGTCGCCGGGGGGTTAGTCGTGGTACAGTCAATGGTATCGTCGCCAGAAGTACCGACATCGGCGGGAACACAGGTCGCGCTGACGACAATGACCGAAATCGAAACACTGAGTATGACCAAAAACATGAGGACTAAACGAATGGATTTCATAAAATATCGCCCCATAAAAACATATTGCCTGTAAATTTAATGATATGGCAATTATGCCTTTTGGCTATCACAATACAGTATCCTTTACAGGATTTTGAACGCCTTCTAACCTGAAACCAACCGCTTGCTTGGAAAATGTTCAAAGCGCGTTACACTGTGCTCCATTGAGTGCTCGGACAAGGGGTTTAAACCCCTTGTTCATTTACTCAGCAAAGTTGAGTGAATATCCGATGAACTTTACTGTCAACCTTCAAGGTCAAGCGGCGATTGTCACAGGGGCAGGTGCGGGCGTTGGGCGTGCGATTGCGCTGGCGCTGGCGAACGCAGGTGCAGCCGTTGCCGTCAATGACATTAACCCTGATCGTGCCGCGCGCGTCGCTGGAGAAATCGCGCAAGCAGGGGGGCGCGCCGTAGACCTCGACGCCGACATTTCCAACCGCTTTCAGGCAGCGGGCTTGATCGAACGCGCACGCGATGCCTTCGGGCGCATTCATATCCTCGTCAACGCGGCGGGCGTTTTTAAACCCGGCGGCATCGCACGCCTCGACGAGTGGGATTGGCGGCGCATCGTTGACGTGAACCTGACTGGCGCGTTTTTCTGCTGCCAGTTATTAGGGCGTGTGATG
>CALMZT010000736.1 GCA_937870805.1 uncultured Chloroflexota bacterium | reverse complement strand
CCTACAGCGAGAAGAAGCTGCGCGGCGCGCTGAACGCCCCCAAGCCACCTTGATTCCATGCCTGTACGCGCCAGGTGTAGTTGCCACCAGCCAGAGGGTTCGTTACCTGTACCGTACAGGTCGAGGCATTGCAGCCGCCCACATTCGCCTGCACCCACTGCTCAAACACCACAACGTTCGTGCTGTTCCTGACTTCGATATGATACCACTGGGCGTATGTCCTTGTATTCCACACGAACGTCGGGCGGTTGGTGGTGTTGATGATCTCCCCATCCAGCGGCGTCTGTGGCGCAGGCACGCCCGGTGCGGGCACATTCACGCTGAAATTGATCCCCGCCGCCCAAGGACCCGTTCCTGCCGGGTTGTAACCGCGCGCGTTCCAGGTGTACGCGCCGTTCGCCAGCGTCAAGCCCGGCACGCTGAGCGTGCAAATGCCCGCGTTGCACAACTGTGCCGGTCCGCGCTGAGCACGATACCAGGCGTTAAGCACTATCGTCGTGGACGTATTGACGTAGACGTTGTACCAGTCAACAGCGGGGTTATCGTTCCAGATGAAGCTGGGGCTGGGGTTGGTGATCGTGTTCGTCGGGCTGGTCAGCGTCAGCGTTCTTGGAACACTCACCCCGATGGTGAAACTGGTGGCGGGCGATAACGCGCTGATGCCGCCCGGCCCGTAGGCTTGCCCGCGCCAGGCGTAGCTGCCCAACCCCAAGCCGACAGCATTCGCAACCGTACAGGTGCCCGGATGTGGCGTGCAAATGGTGGCAGCGTCGTACCACTGATTCAAATATGAAGGACTGAAGCTGGGCGACGGACCTGTCACTACCAGGAGGTAGTAGGTCGTGCCTGCCACCGTATTCCAAGTAAACGTCGGCACGCCTGTCGTGATCGTGCCGTTGGGGTTGAAGGTCGTGATCTCGGCAATGTTGGGCGCGGCAAAGTTGAAGGTGAACGCCACCGGACCGCCGTAGCCGTCGTTGGCAGCGCCGCCCGTGCTGAAGCCACCTGGACCCCACGCTTTCACCCGCGCCTGATAGCTGCCATTCGCCAGATTGAGTACCGGCGCGACTGAGCAGGTGCTGGTCGGGCAGACGCTGGCGCGCGTGTACCAGGCGTTGAGCTGCACTGCGCCAGCGTTGTTGGTGACGTAGAGGTTGAAATAAGTGGCGTTGGCGTCATTATTCCAACTGAAGGTGGCGCGCCCCTGATTATTGTTGACCGTGATGCCACCAGGTAAAGCAGGCGCAGCCGCATCAACAGTGAAGTTCTGCGGACCCGCATAGCCACTGATGCCGCCTGTGCTGTAGCCGCCGGGACCGTAGCTGCGCATAAATGCCGCGTAAGCTACAGCATCGCCCAGATCGCTCGGCGCAACCATCGAGCAGGTCGTACCGTTGGGGCTGGCGCAAGCATCTGTACGTGAGATCCAGACGTTAATTGACGGAGCGTTTACGTTGCTCGTGGGACTGACGACGAGGTTAAAGTATGTCGCAGTTGCCGCACTGCCCGTCAGTGTCCAGTGGAACGTCGGGCGCAATGAGCTGGTGTTGGTGGGCGGGTTCAGTGTCACCAGACCGGGCGGCGCGATCAGTGTAGCCGTTGGGGTTGCCGTGGCGGTAGGTGTAAATGTTTGCGTCGGCGTTGACGTAGATATCGCACCATTGGCTTCATACGCGCCAATATCACAGGCATTTCCCTGAGGACGTGTGACGCCGCGCTGGTCAGTGGCAAGGGTGCAAACCCCGCTGTCAATGGCTGGACTGCCGAGACTCAGCGCCCGCGTAAATGTACTGCCGCCGTTATTTGCCAATGGTTGAAGCAAGGGATCGGCAATCCTGATATTGGACGTGCAGCGACGATCAGTGCTCTCCGCAAACGGGAATTGTAGATTATTGCCGCCATTCTGATACGTTACGCCACAGGTCACATTAATGCCCCAGGGGTTACTGGCGGTGTTATTGTAAAGCAGGGTGTTTTGCAGCGTAACAGGGGTCGTACTGCTGTATATCGCGCCACCTTGATCTCCGGCGTGGTTCTCTGCCAGCGTCACACTCTGAATGCTCACCGGGCGGCTGTTGTTCAATGCCAAGCCCCCTCCCAAACCGACGCGGTTTGTCCCATTCTGTGCTATGTTCCCAGAAATGGTGAGGTTGCGCAGGTTCATCTCCCCGTTGTCTCCCATCCAGATCGCACCCCCCTGATGGCTTGCCGAGTTGCCGGAGAGGGTGCTGTTGGTGATCGTAACAGGACCGTTGCCAGCGCGTATCCCACCCCCTAAGCCGCTGCCACTCCAATTTGCCGTAACGCGGTTGCCGCTGAAAACACTGGTATCAACCGTAACCGAACTGCCCGTTTGCGCTGGATTGTCATAACTGTACAGCCAGAAGAACGCCCCACCCCCTTGTCCCTGAGCAGTATTGTTGTAAAAACGACTGTTGCTTATGCGGATATAGCCATTGGTCGAAGGGTTCAACACGCCATCGTTATAGAATGCTCCGCCAAAACCTGTCGCCTGGTTGTTCTCGAAAGTGGTGTTGGTAATGGATACATTCGACCACAGAGCGTGAATCGCCCCGCCGCTGCTGTTGTAAGCCCGATTGTTGGTAAACACTGAGTCACGGACATTGAGCGTTCCGGTGTGGTTATAAATCGCCCCGCCACCATGATCTTCGTTGAGGATGGGGTTATTAGGTTGAAGATAGGCATTATTGGTCACGTTATTGTTGAAGCGGCAGTTAATCACAGTGAGATTCGCCTGCCACATGCCCAGAACGCCACCACCCCCGAAGATATGCACCCGATCCCCACCGTTGGAATAGCCATCGGCAATCGTCAAATTTTGCAAGGTGAGTCCAGAACTGTAATTCTGAATCACGGTGACTGCCCCACCGCCGCTGAGTGTGACCCGATTGCCGCCGTCAATGGTCAGCGGATTGCGAATGACGAGTGTGCGGGTCAATAGAATCGTGACCGGATCAGGACCACAATTGAAGGTGATGGTAGCGCCGACGTAAGCACTAGCAATACTGGCGTTTAAGACGGTCTCATTACAAGTGCCTATACCTGCACCCACCGCCAGCGAGGCGTTAATGGCAAGCGCTCCCATAGAATCCGATGTTGCAGTGGGTACTGCGGTAGCTGTTTCCACAGGGGTGCTTGTGGTGGTTTCACCTATCGTGGACAAGGCAGCAGGTGTAAAAGTTTCCATCGACGTTTCTACCGGAAGCGCCGTTGGCATCTCCGTGATGACATCAGCAGGCGTTAGCGCTGGTGTCTCAGTCGGTGTTGGCGTTGATGTCTCAGTCGGCGGTTCGGTGCTAGCAGGTTGTTCGACCTCTGGGGTCGCCTCCTGCGAAAACACAGAGGAGTGAGCACCGGGTAGGAGTATACTCAGCCCGATAGACAGCCCAGCGAGTGCTGGGAGGCATAATTTAATTAACGTTAATTTCATTAGCTGTTAGTCTTTAGCCTTAATTTTATCTCAAACTATAAAGTTATATGAAAATCATAAAAACGCCTGATGTGAAATCTAAATAGGATGGATGGAAAAGGCTTGAACATCGATACCGAAGCAACGCCGCAAGAGCAAC
>CALMZT010000735.1 GCA_937870805.1 uncultured Chloroflexota bacterium | reverse complement strand
CTGTCACTGAGCAGATGATTGCGGTGGGTCCGGCTGCGTCGCAAATTGCCATCAAGCAGCTTGGGACAAACGGCGGCATCGGCGGTGTTAAGCGCGATGAAACGCTTTCCAGCCTTATTTGATGTGTAGATGTTTCGGAGTATTGAGATTATGCAAACCATAAAACTAGAAACCTACGTGGGTAGCGACGGTGTACTTAAATTGGAACTGCCGCTTGAAGTGTCAGATACAGATTTGGAAGTGCTTGTTGTCGTCCAACCTAAAGTGAAACGTGGGTGGCCCGCTGGTTATTTTGAGCGAACAGCAGGAAGTTTAGCCGATGACCCAATTGAACGTCCACCACAGGGCGAGTATGAGGAACGAGAAACGCTTCTATGAAGTATCTGCTCGACACCAATACATGTGTGCGCTACCTGAATCAACGTTCTATGACCATTATTCGTCGCATGGATGCGCTATCACCTGAGGATCTTGTGGTGTGTTCGGTGACGCGCGCTGAATTAATTTTTGGGGCGATGAAAAGCAATAATCCAGAGAAGACGCTAGCTATACAGCGCGAATTTCTTGCTCCTTTGGCAACATTACCCTTTGATGATGCCGCTGCGGAACAATATGGACGAATACGTGCTAAGTTGGAGGTTGCAGGAACTCCTATTGGACCGAATGACCTTCTCATTGCCACGATAGGATTAGCTCATGGTCTGATCGTCGTAACGCACAATGTCCGTGAGTTTAGTCGCGTTGACGGATTAACGATTGAGGACTGGGAAATAGAGAGTTGATGAGGTGCATGGTGACAGACTCACAAAAAATAGTAACGCTGACGATTGACGGCGAACAAGTAAACGTACCTGAAGGAACGACATTGCTGGAAGCTGCACAGTCGTTGGGCAAAGAGATTCCCGTGATTTGTTATCACGACGCGACGACGGCGAATGGTTTGTGCCGCGTGTGCGTGGTGGATGTGAACAAAGGACGTTTGCTGCAACCCGCGTGCATCGCGCAGTGTCAGAATAATACCAACGTCGAAACTCGCAGCGAACGTGTCGAACGCAGCCGCCGCACGATTTTGGAGATGCTCAACTCAGCGGTAGATTTGGGGCAAGCACCGGAGATTCAGCACTTGATGGATGATTACGGCGCTGACCGTGAGCGCTTCCCCGACGCCGAACGACGCGAACATACTTTGCACGACGATAATCCGTTTTACGTGCGCGATTACAGCCAGTGTGTGCTGTGCTGGCGCTGCGTGCAGGTCTGCGCCGACGACGCCCAGTACACCTACGCCATCAACTTCGAAGGCCGCGGCTTCGAGACTCAGATCGGCACCTTCTTCGACAAGCCCCT
>CALMZT010000734.1 GCA_937870805.1 uncultured Chloroflexota bacterium | reverse complement strand
ATTTTGATCTTTTCCGCCCACACCGCTAAGGCTTCCTTGCTATATAAGGAAGCGTAGAGTTTTGTTGGACCATGAAAACGGATGTAGGCAAAATCACCGGTGACTTTTTCTGCCGCTTGCCATCGACTCGAATCATTGATGACAAAACCGGCGTCATACTGATTCAGCAAATCATAAAGTTCGTCGTTGAACCATGATTTGTGGCGGAACTCAAATGTATGTTTCAGATCGCGGGGGAGACGGTCCAGAAACTGAATGAAATGTTCCCTTGATTCTTCATCTTCGTATTTGAAGCTGTAAGGGAACTGCCACAGCAGCAGCGCTAGTTTGGGACGCAGGTCGATGATGCTGTCGATAAAACGCTTCAAGTCGTCGTCAATGCCCTGCAACTTCTTGTTATGCGTGATCTCGCGTGGACCTTTCAGCGTGAAGCGAAAATCATCAGGCGTTTCATCGCGCCACTTTGCAAAGACCGTGCGCGCAAAATAGCGGTAAAAGGTGGCGTTGATTTCGACGGTATCATAATGCTGAGCATAATACGCCAGCCATTTCCTGGGCGGCAGCCCTTTCGGATAAAAGATTTCCTTCCAGTCCTTATAGCTAAAGCCTGATGTCCCGATATAACACTGATGCACTTGTTTTTACCTTGCGTCAAACAACAGAAAGCGACAGCAATCGCAATCCTTATTATAGCAAGTGTATTACAGCTTGTGAACTAGCTTTGTTCGGGAACACTGACGACGCGCATGAACTCATCTGCCAGTTCATCAATATTGGTGACGCGGTTCAGGCGCACGCGCGGCACCTTGACGTTCAGTTCGCGCATCGTGCGCGAGACGATTTCAACCATCTCCAAGCTGTTCGCGCCGAGATCGTGCATCGAAAGAGCAGGATCAAAGGCGTCGGCGTCAAATTCTTCCTCCATGACGAGCAGCATGTTATTCCGAATGGCGTTTAGTACGTCGATCCTGGTCAGCATATTATTCTCCATTAGGGCAACCAGTCTAATCCACCTGTGACGCTGATTTCCGCGCCGTTGATATAATTTGCCGCTTCTGAAGCCAGAAACGTGACGATGTTGGCGATTTCCTGCGGCGCTGCCAATCGCCCGTTGGGTACGGGCGCGAACTCCTGACCGAAACGCAGCACCTTTTCCGAAAGTTCATGTCGTGCCATGTCGGTATCTACCGCGCCCGCGACGATGCAGTTGGCGGTGATGTTTTTGCGCCCGTATTCTTTTGCCAGCGATTTCGTCAAGCCATGCAAGCCTGCTTTGGCGGCGGCGTAGTTTGCCATCCCTGTCATACCACCTGACACGACAGATGAGATGTTGATGATGCGCCCGAAGCCTGTACTGAGCATCGTCGGCAGGAAAGCTCGACACACGTAAAACGCGCCGCTCAAATTGGTGTCCAGCACTTCACGCCATTCGTCGTCGGTCATCATCGCCGCCAGGTTGCTGCGCACGACGCCCGCGTTGTTGACCACCACCTGCACATCCCCTAGCTCATCTGCTACCTGTTCGCCAACGCGCTCAACGGCTTCCGAGTCGCGCACGTCCAGCTGATAATATTTCACACGTCTGCCTGATGTCGCTGCCTGCTCAACGATAGCGTGGGCGCTATTTTCGTCGGTTCGATAGGTGAAGGCGACATCATGCCCCGCAGCGAAGGCTTGCAGCACAATCGCCGCGCCGATGCCCCGTGAGCCGCCCGTCACAAAGAAAATCATTGTTGCTCCTCGAAGCGGCGGAACAGCGCAACGGAATTAATGCCGCCGAAGCCAAAAGCATTCTTCATGAAGATGTTGATGTCATGTTTGACAGCGCCCGCCGCGCACACATCGAGGTCAATCTCCGCGTCAGGCTGCTCGACGTTGATCGTAGGATGCAAGATTGAGTGCTGCATTTGCATGATTGCGCCAATGGTTTCCACGACTGCCGATGACCAGCAGCAGTGTCCAAGCATCGACTTCGTGGCGTTGACCTTGAGACGGTAAGCATGATCGCCAAACGCCGCTTTGATCGCCTGAATCTCCACGAGATCGCCCTGTGGCGTCGAGGTCGCGTGCGCGTTCACGTAATCGACCTGTTCAAGCGCGATGCCTGTTTCTTGCAGCGCGCGACGGATGGCACGGGTTTCGCCTTCGAGCGACGGGGTAGGGAGGTGGTTGGCGTCAGACAGCGCCGTGACGCCCAAAACTTCAGCGTGAATTTGCGCATTTCGTGCCAATGCGTGCTCAGCATCTTCGACGACCATCACGCCTGTGCCATGCGCGGGCACAAATCCCTCGCGGCGCACATCAAATGGGCGGCTGGCTTGTTCTGGCGTGTCATTGAAACTCTCATAACTTGCCGCGCCAATCAACGCCAGTCCTTGCAGCGTCAGTGGCGAATAGTCAAACAAGGGTCCGACGACGAGCACCGCTTTCATCCCGTGATGGCGAACCTCATCCAGCGCCGCCCGCAGCGCAAGGTTCGTGCTGGCGCACGCTCCGCCTAAGGTATAGATCGGACCTGTGATGCCCAACACTTCACTCACGGACGCGGCTTGATCGGTGTCCAATCCCTTGTAGGCATACTGCTCGTCAATCAACTCAGGATCAGCGAAGAAGTCTTTGTGCAGTTGGTAATCATATTGTGGGAAAAAGTTATGCCCACCTGTGATGATGGCAATCTCCGTTGGGTCAACATCGAACAGCCGCGCGTGGGCACACGCATCTACGGCACACAGCACCGTCAGCCGTGTGGAAAAAGGCGCGAGTTTCACCATCTTGCGCAGGCGTTTCATCACATCGGCAGGCACGCGCTCCGCCAGAGCCGTGAGCTTGGGTTCGACATTATAGTCACTCAAGTCAGCGCCGACTTTGGTATAGATGTTTGCGGTATCGACGCCACGCCAGCGCGTGACTGCTGATTTACCAGCGATCAGATTGTCAAAAAAACAGTCCAGCGTATCGCCCAGCGGCGTATTCACCGCCATGCCCGTAACGACGACGCGCTTCATCAGCTTAGCACCAGCACGACGGCGACGCTGTATTCATCTTCGTGACTGATCGAGACTTGCAATGTGAAGTTCGCGGCTTGGCTATTCATCGCCTGCCGCAAATCCTCATCGTGAATGTGCAGTGTTGGGCGTGAACCTGCGTCGCGCACGACCTCAATTTGTTTCAATTCGACGCCTAACACGCTCAGACCAAAGGCTTTAAGACACGCTTCTTTCGCCGCCCAGCGCCCGCTGTAATGCTGCTGCGGTTTGGGCTGCGCTTCGCAGTAGGCGATTTCAGCAGGCGAAAACACTTCTTCCTTTAGAAAAGGAGAGCGTGTGAGCGCGTGCGCCAGCTTGCGTGTGGAGCAGATGTCGATGCCTACAAACATTCGACTACTCGCTTTCCAAGTCCAGCAGATACACGTCACCACGCCCTAAATCATTATCGGCGCAGCCATTCATGCCCCAATCAGACGCAAACACGACGTAACGCCCGTCGCGTGATTGACTGGCGCGCGGCTGCACCCAGTAGCCACAGCTTGAAGAACGATGGTGCGCCAATCGTCGGATTGTGCCGTCAGTAAATTGCAGAATCAACTCACCTTCCAATGCGCTCCAGCCATCGTCAGGTCGCGCTGTCATCGTTAGCAGGCATACGCCGTCGGGTCCGCGACAGGAGATGTGTTCGCCGTTCCAGTCCATCGCTTGAAGGTACTGCGGCTCACTTGCGGTTTCCGTGCCGGGCAGCAAGCGCAGCCCTGTGGAAAGCATTCCGCTGGGATGATACAGTTCGTAGGTCATGAAAAACTGCGTTAGCCCATCGGGCAGCACGCCTAAATCGCCGTGCTGATGACCATCGTAAGCGCGTCCGACAAACGCACCCGTCTGAATGTCGAACAGTTCCAGTCCGTGACAGCGCTCCACGCCATCGCCTGCCCATTGAATCACCAGATAATCGCCCAATGGCGACACGCCAATCCAATCTGGCTCGACCATGCCCCATTCGGGATCTGGCTGGCAGGCGCCGCTGTAAAGATCGTTCAGCGATAACTGCGCTCCAAGCGCGCGTTCTTCCAGATTGAGCGCAAAAATCAGGTTATCGCCGTCAGCAGTGCTGCCCATGCCCGCCAGCCAACGTCCATCGGCAGAGAGTTCGTCAAAGGACTGGTTGCTGCGGATGCGTTCATAATTCGCTGGAAAAGTGAATATTGTCTCGGTTGTCAGGCTGTCTACGTCCGTAAATTGCAATCGCAGCGTCGTATCTTCGTTGCTGTCGAAATGTACAATGACTCGTGGCTGCGCAGGATGCCAGCGCGGCGTATTCCAAGGCGATGTATCTAACCCCTCCACGCGGCTCAGATCATCCATCCGTAGAATGGTATAAACGTCCATTTCAATCAGCAGCAGATAAGCGTTATCTGCCGAAAAGGCTTGCAACTGTGAATAGATATGCGTGGCAAAGCCGCCGCTTTCGCTGGCATCGGTAAGGCGAGTCAGCGTCGTGCCAAAGGCGGGGTCGGTGACGCGCTCCCCGACAGAGGGGCGCGCCATGTCTGGCGGCACAATCACGGCGGTGGAATCGTCAAACTGGAAATTCAACGACGCGACGAGCATAACCGCACACAACAGCAGCTTCATCGTGGCAAATCCAGTGCCAGTGTTGCGTCGATTTCGTCATCCTGATCGGTGTTCAGTCCGATCAGCAAGCGGCGCGGCGATTGATTTTCAGGAATAGCGAACACGACCCAACTGTTGACACTGCTGCCAGAGGCAATGCGTCCCGCAGGTGTGCTTCCGCGCAGCGTCAAGCCGCCGCTTTGAATAATGCCCAATGAGGAGTCGGATAATTCTAATCCTAAAAGCGCTTGCGGTGGGCTGTCGCAAAATGCCTGTGCCGTGCCACAGGTAAATTCGTATTGAACGGCGACGAACGCTGAACCCGGTGGCGCATCGGCTGGTGTCGTTCCAGCGCTCACTGCGCGCTGCGTCGGATATTCGATATTCAGCAAACGCAGCGATCCAATGGGCATGTAATTGGCGATGGCGCTCTGGCTCATCGGCAAGGGCGTGACCGTTGCAGTTGGCAGCGCTGTTGGCGCAATCGTCTCCTGCGCAGCGCCCGTATTGTTGCTTACCGTTGGCACAACAATGTTACTTGTTGGGCTAGGAGGAAAAATGAACATGCTGCCTAACCAGACGATGAGCACGATGAGGGGCAGCGCAATGAGGGAACGCATCATCAGCGGCTTGTAGCGATAGTATGCCACCTGCCAACCGGGAATGCGGGCAATTTCCTCAGCGAATTGTCGTTCACGCTCCAGGATTTGATACGCCATATCCGCATAGGGCTGCTCTGCGCTGGCATGGACGCGCGCAAGGAGCGCCATACGTTCGTCTCCCTCATCGGCTGCGCAAGCCAGCAGCCACAACGTCCGTCCACTGAGGGGCGCGTCTGCCAGCAGCGCAGCGATTTCGCCGCGATTGCCATCGAACAGAGCTTGATTGGCGCTTGTAAAATGATCCATATCTCAATAAGCCGTTTGGAAGTGCTCGTATCTTAATTCTTCATCACAACTTTCTGAGTATACAATGAATCGAATGCGCAGAAGCCTTGAAATTTCGACTAGTAAAGAGGAGATGGTTAGATGGCTCAGATTCAAGTTCGCCCCGACGACCTGGTTGCCAACGCAGAACAGTTACGCGCGCGTGCCAAGCGGATTCAGCAAGCGGTAGACGTGGTAGATCAACAGATCCTCGTGCGTATGGGGTCGGCGGTATTTACCGGTAATCGCCCGGACACGCTGCGGGGTCGTTACATACAAATGAAGGAATATCTTCAGAACTTCGACACGCTGATTAACAACTTCGCCAACAAACTGGACGAAGCTGCCCGTGACTTCCGCGCCGCCGATAAAACCAAATAGCTGAGATCAAGGAGATTAACCATGTACGAGATTAAAGCCAATATTGCTGATGTCCGCGCTGCCGCTACAGAAATTGAAACGCAGGCAGGCGTTGTCCGTAACGAAGTCGCGCAAATCGCTGACCTGCTCAACACGCTGCGTAAGACCTTCATCGGAGATCGTGCCGCTGACTTCTTCCAGAAATTCAGTCAATCGCAGCAGAGTATGGATCAATGGGATGAACTGGTACTCTCCTTCGCACAGGAATTGAACGAAGCCGCCACGCGCTACGACACAGCAGATCGTCCTACGTAATGGCGATCATCGTCGAGGGCGGAGCATCGCACTTCGCCCTTTTTTGCGCGGGACGACACAGGCAAACGGAGTTTGCACGTCGTCCCCTACGAGGGTGAATTCTGAAATAAGTTCTAAAAAGCATTTTTGTTTCTAAGCAGTCAGGGAGCACTCGTGTCCGAGCAGTCAACCTCGGAAATTCTGAATCGACCCCCACGCCTCCAGCACAGTCCACTGAAAGGGGAGATGAACATCCCCGCGCCGCCGGGCGAAAATGAGGGACAGGAGCAGAGTTTGCTGCTGTCGATTCTCCCCGTCGCCAGTATGGGCATGATGGGTATCTTCTATCTGGTGATTGCGGCGAGTTCCGGCGGCAGTGCGTTGTATGCCTTGCCGATGCTGTTGATGGGAGGCGTGACCGTCCTGGTTTCGCTGCTGACCTTCAGTTACCAGAAGATCGAGGAGAAGCGCCAGTTTGCGCGCAAGCGCCGCGAGTACCACCGCACGCTGGATCGCAAAGTCGAACGCCTGCAAGCGGCACGCGAACTGCAACTGGAAGCGAACCGCGATGCTTTCCCGACCCCTAATGAACTGCTAGAACGGGTGCTGCATTTTGATCTTTCACTGTGGAACCGCCGCCCCGAAGACCCTGATTTTCTCGCGGTGCGTCTCGGCACGGGCGAGGCAGAGTCGGGTATGGTCATCAAACCGCCTGACCCTGACACAGACGCGCCAGATCTGCGGCGGGCAACCAATCTTGCCTTTGACTACAAATATCTACCTGACACTGCCATCACTGCCAACCTATTGAATGTAGGGGCGCTTGGCGTCATCGGCAAACGCACCGATACGCTGACGTTTGCTTACAGTGTCATCACACAGTTGGCGACCTTCCACGCGCCCAGCGACCTCGACCTCTACATCTTTTCATCGCATGTGGGTTATCACGCCTGGGATTGGACGCGCTGGCTGCCGCATACCAGCAAGGGTGGCAAAGGTGGCTATCCTGATTTGATTGGCTTTGGCGCTGGCGATGTGCGCGGGCTGCTCGACGCCTTGACGCGGCGTGTGGATGCGCGCGGTTCAGCAGAGGGCGGACCAGAGGACAAAGAGATCATCGTCATCCTGTTCGATCATCTGAATGATCTGAAAGACGAAACCGCATTTAAGGCGCTGTTGAACAGCCGTGAAGCGGGCGTGATCGCTTTGTGCCTGCTTGATGAGATGGATGAAGTCCCCAGCGAGTGCAAAGCCGTCGTCGAGATCACAGACGGAAATTTTGAATTAAGAATGACGGGACCCGAAGGGACAGCGCTGCACGGTGCGGTTGATACGATGACGCGCGTGCAAGCCGAACTCGTGGCACGCCAGCTTGCCAACTTCACGCTGACGATGGCGGGCGACTCCGGGCGTATTCCGGCGCGCTCCAACTTTCTACCGATGTTCGACAGTCCTTCGATCAAGCACATGGACATCGAGGATCGCTGGCAGCGTCCTGTACACCCGAAAGGTCGTTTGCCATTCCCTGCGCCGCTTGGACATACAGGCTATTCATCCCACCTGATGTTTGACCTCTCGGAGCACGCACATGGTCCGCATGGCATGGTCGCGGGCACGACAGGTGCAGGCAAAAGTGAACTGCTGCAAACGCTGGTCAGTTCAATGGCGGTTGAGAATCATCCTTATCTGCTCAACTTCCTGCTGATCGACTATAAAGGTGGCGCGACCTTCAATATCTTTCGCAATCTGCCACACACGGCGGGCATTATCACTAACTTGAACGTAGTCGATGCGCTGCGGGCGCTGGAAGCCATCAAGAGTGAAAACCGCCGCCGTCAAATCTTTCTTGCGGAGCAGAACGCCGAAGATATCACCGAGTATCACAAACGCCTGGGGCGTGTCGGCGGCAAGTTCCCTAAAGACTGGCAGCCGCTTCCTCATTTAGTCATCATCATTGACGAGTTTGCCGAACTCAAAGCCGAACTGCCAAACTTTCTCAATGAACTGGTCGCGACGGTGCGCGTGGGTCGCAGTCTTGGAATGCATCTGATTCTGGCGACGCAGCGCCCGGCGGGTCACATCACGCAGGAGATGAGCGCCAACCTCAACTTCCGTATTTCCCTGCGTGTGCAGAACCCCGAAGAAAGCCGTGAGATGATTCGTCTCCCCGATGCGGCTTACATCCCGCCATCGCTGCCGGGGCGCGCTTATTTCCTCGTCGGCAATGACTTGCAAGAGTTTCAAACGGCATGGGTCGGGATGGAGTATGACGAAAGCCAGTTCGCCGATGAGCCTGACGAAGCGCCGATTACGCTGCGTCTGCTGCAAAACGAACACCCCTTAAAACTTGCCGAGCCGGAATCAGCGGCGCGGGCTGCTGAGCCTGTTGACTCCAACTCGGAGCGTATTCCTACACTGGCTGAAGCGTTGTCGAGCTACATCACGACGCTGTTTGAGCAGATGCGCCTGAAGACGACTGAGGTAGTGTTCCTCGAATCACTGCCTGATGCGCTGCCGCTGCAACGGGTACTCGATGCAGGTCAATACGGGGGCTGGGATGGGAACGATTGGCAGGCAGAGATTAAGCATGAATGGAAAATCCCCGTTGGCTTGATTGACGACATTCCCAATCGCACACAGCCGCCAATGGAAGTTGATTTCCCCGGTTTAGGTGGGCATATCATTGTCGCGGGTAGCCCCGGCACAGGCAAGACGACCTTCCTGCGCACGCTGGCGATGAGCCTTGCGCACCTGTATCGCCCGGACGAGATCGAAATCTACGTGTTGAGCATGGCAGGACGTGGGCTGGATATGCTGGAAACGCTGCCGCACGTCGCTGCTGTCGTCCATAATGACGAGAGCGAACGCATTGAGCGCTTGTTCCGTCGCCTGGTAGAGACCGTCGAAATCCGCCGCTACCAGTTAGCACAGGTCAACGCGGACGATCTACTGCAATACAACAATCGTGCTGTGCGTCAGGGCGGTAATCCCTTGCCTGCTGTGTTTGTGCTCATTGACAATTTTGTTGAGCTTCAGAAGTATTTTCAGGACGATATTGACAGCCTCGCGGCGATATTGCGCGACAGCCGTCCGGTGGGCATTTACTTTGCCATCACCACGCCCTCGACCAACATCTCTTATAAAGTGATGAATCTCATCGAGCAGCGTTTCGCCTTCCGACTCACCGAACGCGGCGACTATCTGCAATTCATTGGACGGATGGAAGGGCGCGAAGTGAACCCACGCGCTGGCAGCGGCTTACTGGCGGGCAAACCGCCGCAGCACTGCCAGATTGCTCTGCCGGGCAGCGGCGTAGATGACGATCAACGTCTTGAAGACATGCAGCGCACAATTCAAGCGATGACTGCTGCGTGGGGCGAACGTCCCAAACCGCCGCAGATCATCACGCTGCCCACGAACGTTATGTTTGAACGGGTGCTCGAAGCGTTACCCGCGCGCACACCTGTGCAAGCGAATGCAGAAGTTTTCCCTGTCATCCAGACGCCTATTGGTCTCGAAAGCCTACGCCTGCAAGCCAAAAGCATGGACTGGCTGCACGAGGGACCGCATTTCCTCGTCAACGGTCCAGTAGGCACAGGCAAATCGAGCCTGCTGCGAACCCTGCTGCTGGGCGTTGCCAGCCGCTATGCGCCCGAAGAAGCGCAGATGCTGATGGTGGATTTTAACCAGCAGAGTATGCACCGCTTGCGCCGTTTGCCACACGTCATCGAATACGTCGCTGATGAGGAAACGCTGGCGAAGCACCTGAACCACCTTACGTCAGAGATCACATGGCGCAACGACGAACTCCAGCGCCGCAAAAATCAAACGGGCGATTTAGGCGATGTGGAGGGCTACCTGTTCCCGCCGATCATCGTCGCCATCGACGACTACGACCAACTCCGCGACGCGCTGACGTACTCCTACAACCAACTCACCGATCTAGGGCGCTTTGTGCGAGTCGATACCCGCTTAGGCATACACTTCATCATCGCGGGCGAGACCAATGGCTTGGCTGGCAGCAGTGATCGCCTCGTCAAGCAGGTCAAGCTGATGCGTTCCGGTTTCTGTCTCGTCAGCGCCGAAGCCGTCGAGTTCATGGGCGGACGTGTCACACGCGCCATGCGCAATACACAGCTACCCAACGGGCGCGGCTTTCAAGTCACGCGCAACAACAGCGACCTCGTGCAGTTCGCTCACCAGCAAGACCCCAGCGACCTCGTGCGCCAGATCACGGGTAGATGGGCAGGCTCTCCTCGTGCGACGTGGGCACACCCGGCGAAAGACGATGGACAGCCGTCCGCCGTGAAGCCGCCCACGCCCGCGCCGACGCAAAATGGTAACAGTTTCAGCGCAGATTTTGATTTCGACCTGTCCGGTGCGCTGGATGATTACAAGAAGCAGCAGTCTCAACCGAAGAAAGGATAGAGGACATGACCTACAGCATTAAGGGCGACCCCGATTA
>CALMZT010000733.1 GCA_937870805.1 uncultured Chloroflexota bacterium | reverse complement strand
GATGGGACGGCAACCTGCGGCTGCTGGGAGACTGGTGGCAGACGGTGACATCGACGACCGCGCCGAACCTGCTGAACCCCGACAACGTGTCGCTGACCGCGATGTTCACCAAGTGGCTCGGGCCCGACTCGCCGGCGCCGCTGCTCGCGGCGCTGACGGGCGCGATCCTGCTGGCGCTCGCCGGCATCGTGATGGCCGGGCGCGGGCGTCTGCCCTTCCCCGACACGCTCGAGGGCGCGCTGCTCCTGCTGCTTGCGCCATCCATACCAGGTCAAGCCCCGCGGTTTGTACACATTGAGAACCTGGATTACGAGCAATACCAGCAGTCCAACACCGACATGGAGCAGTTCGCTCCGCAGCCCGTTCCGCAGTTCGCCGATCTGTCGCACGCTGTCCGCCTCAGCCGCTGCGCCTGCATAGAAACTCACGGTTGGCATGTGCTGGAGCAACACGACGGTGGCAAGCGTGGTGAGAGCGAGTGAGAGCAGCACCCAATAGTGCCGGAACAAGCCCCACGATGTGCCCAGAGACATGACCAGCCCCGTGAGCAGCGAGGCGAGGCTCAACGGGATGAGTACGAACCAGCCAATCAACTCCATCGCCAGATAGGCGGCTTGAACTATCTGCGCGTCCTGACTGATCATCGCGGCGGCAACGAGGGCAAGGTAAGCCATGTCCGCGCCAATCCAGCCGACCGAGACCGTGAGATGCACGCTGAGCGCGATTTTGCGTGCGCCGGGTGTCATGGTCATGGTGATTCACTCTCATGTTCAACGGACGGTGTTTGACTCACAGGGGCATCGACTTGCGCGGCTTGTTCGAGCGAGGGCGTGCCAGCAGCAGCGTCACCGGATGGCAGGTGGCGACTGGGACCGTGGTCACCACCCGTGAGCAGCATGATCCCGATCAGCAGAACCAGAATTAAGGCGATGATCCCGAACAGCTTGACCCAGCGTGGTGTGTGATAGGTCGATCCCCGGTCGGGCGTCTCGTGTGTTTGCGACATGCGGGTTTCTCCCAGCATAATGTCAGACGTTTCATGCCCAGACTACGGCGGTTCGCGGATGAACTTCAATAATCAAAGCGCGGGATTTGTTTGTTTGTGAACACGATGAGCCACTTGTTCAGAAAGCGGATGCTCGACGCGCTGCCGGCGCGCGGCGTACCACAGCACATTGGAGGGCACGTCATGACGAAGACGGATCGACGGGTGCAGCGCACGCGCGACCTGCTGCAAAAGGCTTTCATCGACCTACTCGGCGAACGTGGCTACGACGCGATTACGATTCAGGATATTGCCGATCGCGCCAACATCGGGCGTACCACCTTCTACCTGCACTACACCAGCAAAGACGCATTGTTCATCAGCTGCCACCAAGCCATCGTCACGGAGTTTCATTTCGGTCTGCGCTACCCTCATTCCAGAGAAGCACTTCTCTCGCCCGAAGCGCCGCCGGGGATGACGGTGGCATATCGGCATCTTGAAGACGCGCGGGCGCTGTTGTATCCCATGTTTCATGGCAAGGACAGCCTGCTGATTCTGCGGCGAATTCGCGACTGGAACGCGCAGGAAATTGAGGCAATCCTGCGCGTCGCTTTTGCCGACGCCGACAGCGCTATCCCGTTGGATATGCTGGCGAGCTATCTGGCGGGGGCGCAGATCGCGCTGATGCAATGGTGGCTGGAAAAGCGCCAACCCTACACGCCCGAAAATCTGGCACAGATGTTCCACCGCTTGCAGCGCGCGGCAATCCGCGATGCGTTCGGGCTAACGGATAGTCAGTAGTGGCTTCAAAATCACCCTGGCGGGTCGGATTAAAACAAGCCATTTGGCGGGTGTCGTCGAACATCGTCACACTATAATTCATGTCGAAGGAAGTGAAAGGGAAATTGTAATGCCACATCAACGTGCCTCGACGAGTCCGAAGATGGAGGAATGTATTCAAGCGTGTACGAATTGCCATCATATCTGTCTGGAGACCATCAGTCACTGCCTTCAGATGGGTGGCAAACATGCCGAGTCCAACCACATTCGCCTGCTGCTCGACTGCGCTCAGATCTGTCAAACCAGCGCGGACTTCATGCTTCGGGGATCAGATTTACACCCGCGTACCTGCGGGGTCTGCGCCGAGGTCTGCGAGCGCTGCGCCGACGACTGTGAGCGTGTGGACCCGAACGATACGCAGATGCGCGCCTGCGCCGACGTGTGCCGACGCTGCGCTGCATCTTGCCGGCAGATGGTGGGGATGGCTGCCTAATCCCCTGGAACCCTGGCAGATGCATAGCGGGGCGCGAGTCAATTCCCGCCAAATGGCGTATGTGATGAGTTCGCCAATTCGCTACACTGCAAAAGGGATTCTAATTCAAGGAGATGTGCTTGTGGAAAGCAAAACGTTTACCGTGTCCAGGATCGGCTGCGACGGCTGTGTCCGAACGGTGACGAGCGAACTTGGGCAGCTCGCGGGCGTCACGCATGTGGAAGCCAACAAAGACACGAAGCTGGTGACCATCGAGTGGAGCGCGCCGGCGAACTGGCAGCAGATTCAGACGCGGCTCGCCGACATCAATTATCCCTGCGACAACGGCTAGACTTGTCCGGGATTGCTGGCAGAAGACCCCGATAAGGTCGGGGTCTTTTGATTCGCCGGGTGTCGCTTCCAGTGGCGCAGCCTACGACGCGCTCTCCAGGCTCGCTTGAAGCGCGTCTCGAAGCGTTTGGGCGTCGACGAGACCCAGCGCGCGAAAGCGTTCGCGTTGATCGGCGTCAACCAAGAGGAAGCCTGGGTGCCCCGGCAAGGCGAACTGCTCAAATGCCCGCTGCCCTTGCGCTCCGTCGGCAGCGTTCAGGTAGAGAAACTGCACCCGGTTGACAAACTCTCCTTCAAGCCCACGCACGATGGGCTGCATTTCTGCACAGGGCGGTCAGCCATCGGTGAAGAAAAAAGCAAAGGTCGGTTTGTTCGGCGCGAGGGGCAGAAGATTGGATTCCGTAGCTTCTGTGCCCCTGCCACAGCCAACGACGGCGAGCAGCACGAGGAGCAGCGTCACGAGTTTGCTATTCACCGGCATTGTCCTTCTGAGAGGTTCCTACTCCCTTTAATCGTCGCTGATGCCCAGCTCTCGTTCGGTCGCCGCCCAGTTTTGGGTTCGCTGCGCCTGTGTTTCCCGCTGTTCGTCGCTCCACCACAATTTGATATACGCCAGCAGCCCGGCGATTTCGGCGTCCGAGAGGTCACTGCCGAAGGCGGGCATCATGTATTGATCGAGCGGGTTTTGAATGCCTTCGCGGATCACACGAATCAGGAGTTGATCGGGATGCTGCCAGGTGTGACCGCTGCTGTCGTGGGCGGGTACGGTGTGCATCCCCAGATTGAGTGTGTTCGGAACGGTACTTGCCAGTTGTCCTTCGCCATTTTGACCGTGACAGTGGGCGCACCGAAGGCGGTAGGCAGCTTGTCCGGCGCGAAGCACAGGATCGGTGATTTCAGGTGTTGGCGCGTCCTGCGGGGCATCCCGCGTGATCGGCACGCGGGTCTGCGACCCGTCGCCGGAACAGGCTGCCAGCACCAGTATCGACAGCACGCTGGTCAGAATCGTTCGACGAGCCATACGCCGCCTTCTAACTCGATTGGGCTTGCGAGAGATCCAGCCGCCGCAGAAGCTGCGCGTTAATCGCCACGACAATCGTGCTCACGGACATGAGCAGCGCCCCAACGGCGGGCGAGAGCAGGATGCCGAAGAACGGGTACAGCACGCCCGCCGCGACCGGCACGCCGGCGGCGTTGTAGGCGAAGGCGAAGAACAGGTTCTGCCGGATGTTGCGCATCACCGCCCGCGACAGCCGCCGCGCCCGCACGATCCCGGTGAGGTCTCCACCGAGCAGCGTCACGCCCGCGCTC
>CALMZT010000732.1 GCA_937870805.1 uncultured Chloroflexota bacterium | reverse complement strand
TATCGTGCTGATGAAATGGAGATCATCGCCACTGGGCAAGCCAGGCTCGGTTATGAAGAAAAAGCCATCAGCAAAGCCTATGATGAGATACGCTGGTTTTCCAGTAACAAAATCCCCTTGAAAGATGAACAGGGCAAAGTGATCGGCTTAGTAGGCATTAATCATGACATCACCGAGCGTAAGCGGATTGAAGATTCTTTGCACGAACAGCAGCAGTTCATCCAGCGCATCACGAGCGCTGTCCCCGACACGATTTATATGTATGATTTGATGACTCAGCAGACGTTGTATATTAATCATCCCCTGCAAGAACTGCTGGAGTATTCACCACAAGAAATCGACCAGATGGGCGACGCCTTTGTACGTTATGTGATGCATCCCGACGATCTTGCGCGCCAACCGCATGTGTTTGGACGCGCGGCAGCGGATAATCGAACGGTGGTCGAAAACGAATATCGGGTGCGCCATGCCAACGGCGCGTGGCGTTGGTTCTACAGCCGCGATGTTATTTTCAGTTGGACGGAAGATGGCAAGCCACAAGAAGTCTTAGGCGTTACCCGTGACATCACCGAACTGAAACAAGCGCAGGAAGCACTGCTTGAAAAGCAGGCATTTATCGAGCATGTGACTAGCGCAGTACCAGATGTGATTTATCTATACGATTTGATCGATGGACACACCGATTACATGAATCACCCAATTAGTGTCTCTCTAGGTTATACAGACGAGGAAGCCAAACAGATGGGCATTAGCATACTGCCTACGGTTATGCACCCTGATGATCTGGCTAATCTAGCGAACCTCTTCACTCGTATTAAGGTTGGCGATACGACAAGTATTATTGAAAACGAATACCGAATGCGCCATGTCAACGGTGAATGGCGCTGGTTCTTGAGTCGAGATATTGTCTTCAATTGGACAGAAGACGGCAAGCCGCACCAGGTGTTGGGGACATCACGCGACATCACCGAACAGAAAAAAGCTCAGATGACCATGATGGAACTGGCGACTGAAAAACAGCGTGTGCAGCTGTTGTCAAACTTTATCCGCGATACTTCACACGACTTCCGCACGCCGATCACCATTATTTCCACAGGGCTGGACATCCTGCCGCACATCACCGACGAGCAGAAGCGGCACGAGAAAATTGCACGTATTCGCAGTTATGTGGACTATCTGGTGAAATTGCTCAACCAGTTACAACGGGTAGCGACACTCGATACCACTACAGAACTTGAACTGCGCCCGTTGGACAT
>CALMZT010000731.1 GCA_937870805.1 uncultured Chloroflexota bacterium | reverse complement strand
CAGCACGCTGAAGATAACGAGAGTCGTCAGTTGAATGATATTGATGACGATACTGGCGACGGTTGAGCCGCTGATGCCGCGCACTGCGATGAAACCCACTAAGGCAGAGAATGCACAGCAAACGATAATCAACCCAAATACTGGCAGATCATTTCCTGTAAGCTGCTTGAAAATGTAGCCAACCAGGGTTGCCATAAAGGCGACCATCACGCCGGGATATACCCAGTAAAAGAGATGTGCTGCCCAACCAGTAATGAACTTAAAAATGCGCGCCCAACGCTGATGCGAAGGTTCTTCCCGATCTAAAAAGGCTTTTTCCGCAAAATAATAAGCGCTGCCGCTGCCCGCATCGGGATAGCGCCGTGCTAATTCGGCAAAGGCAAATGCCGTTAGAAAGGCAACGACGAGTGCTGCAACGATGCCTGTCCACATATCTGCTGCGGTGCTAGTGCCGCTGGCATCGACATTTGCCGCCTGAAGCTGATAGGTGATCCACAGAAATGCGCCCGGCGCGATCAACGCCATCGCATTTACGGTGACGCCTGTTAAACCCAGTGTCTTCTTCATCCCTGTACTACTTGTGCTGCTCATATGACCCCTTATGGAGAACTTCAGATCCAATAATGTATGGTCGGCGTGTCGTCTTTGATGAAAATGACCAACACTTAATACAATACAGGGGCAACAAAGAGAAATGTTGAACCTATTCCCATGAAAAATGAAGTTCATTCTTTGTTGATTTCTTCCAAGAAATCGTTTTTAACTGTCAGAGGTGTACAAAACTGCTGGTTTTGTGTCAGTTGCACGAAATGCGCTGCACGTTTTGTATAAAGACGAGCTATGGACTTAAGAGACGGGCGAATGCGGCGATGGAGGTGTCATGGCTGATACGGACGCGCGGCATTTCCAAAAGACGATCTGTGGTTTGGAGCGTGCCGGGCTGTGTGGTCACGGCTGCCCATACGGGTAGGGTCTGCATCACATTCAGTGTATTTTCGTTATAACGTCCCACAGGGAAGCCGAAGAAGTATGCTTCGCGTCCAGTGTAATAACGCAGACTTTCTAAACTGCCCAACACCTGATAGACGATGGAATCGTAATCCTGTGCGTCAAGTTCCACATGATCTTTTGTGTGGCTTTCCATATCCATGTTCGCGTCGGACATTTCGCGGATTTGCTGCCAGTTGAGGTGTTCGGGGTTATTGGCGTCAGCGCGCGCGGTGATAATGAAGAATGTTCCTGTAAAGCCGCGTTCCTGCAAAATGGGGAAGACTGTCGTGTAGTGACCGAGATAGCCATCATCAAACGTTAGAACAACCGGATTTGGCGGCAGAGAGGCACCGCGCATCAATGCCGCATACAAATCGTAAAGGGAAATCGTCGTGTAGCGGTTGTCACGCAAATATTGCATTTGAGCGCGAAACGCCGCTGTCTCTACCGTGAGGTTGATGCGCATGTCGTCAGCATTTGCCGGAATTTCGCCAACGTAGTGATACATCAGTATCGGGACATGGATGCGCCGCAGCGTTCCGTCCCATGTCAGCGGCGTGATGGCTCGATCAGCATCCTGAGCCTCAATTGTATTGCCTGATAAACTCAGGAGTAAAAATAGGAAGATGCGGAAGAAGCGACGTTTCATCAGGGCGTGGCGGTAGGGTGCGGCACGGCTTCAGTTGGCGCAAACTCGGTGGCTTCTAATACACGCCCATAGTCGATTGAATCTTCTCGCAGCTCAAACCACCTGACGGAAGTGTTATCAAACAACATCTCTGAATCTGCTGGGCTTCCACCGCAGGTACTCCATACGACAGCCGGGAATCCGCGTTGATAGTCGCTGCCTTGCCAATTTTGGACAACGATGTAAAACCGATCAAAACCACTGCCCGTACTACACCAGCCATAATAGACGCTCACCTCCTCAGATATACCAGCGCTTTCTCGCTCTCCGGGTGTCAGGGTCATGATGGTGCCGGGCTGTGCTTCCGCACGAGCTTCTAAGCCAGGCAAAATCGGATTGAACGCTTGCGACAGCTCATCGTCTACTGCTTGTGCCTCCTGTTCAGCGCGTGCTTTGTTGGTGTCTTGAATGAAGGTAGAAATTCCAATGCCGAGACAGACTATCCCTGTAAACATTACCATTGATCCAGAAATTTTGGGATGTAAGGTGCTCTTGCGCGTTTGAGAGTCATAATGCATCCATTCGCCTTCCTGCCAATCATTCGGCGCGACCCACAAATAAACTGCCAGACCCATGAAGAAGAGAGCCGCGAGAATCAACATCGCTTGCAACCTTTTGTTTGCGAACACGTTTTTATTATAGCGACCATTTTTTGTTCACCACTACGCATAAGCAGAGTATTGAGATTGTTC
>CALMZT010000730.1 GCA_937870805.1 uncultured Chloroflexota bacterium | reverse complement strand
TTCGCCCGCTGCTCAGCCCTGTACGCTTGTCCCGACAAAGATGTTGTGAACCCTTGTAACCTTCAAACTAAATTTGATGCGATTGCCCTGCACTTGTCCACTTCAGTGGATGTGGCACTTCGGCAGCCGGAGACTTTAGTCTCTGGCGCGACAACCACACCGCTATTTTTAACCTCAAAAGCGTGGCGTTGGATAATACGTACCGATCAACTCACGCCGCCACCATGCTCCATCGGCAGCATGTTCTTCAGGCGTGGTAAAACGATAATTGTAGATCAGCGCACGTAGTTGTCGAGGTGGGGCATAAGGGAAAGGATTGTATGCCAACAGCGCCAGCACTTCAGGCGTACCACGCGCTAAATGCTCCATAAAGCTCCCAAACCAGGGATTAGCTTCCGCGCTGCTGAGCGCCGCGAACCACATCTGCCAATCAAGACGTGGCTGATGTGGCGCGACAAATGACGGTGTACGGTAAACATCACCTGCTTTATAAGGAAATTCGTAGGCAAGCCAGGTTTCACCGTCATTGCTCCCTTCGATAATAATTTCCGGTCTTGAGGTTGTCATGACCGCGAACAGCCCATAACGATTTGCCAGCATAAACGGCGCAGTCACGCGAAAAAGCTCAATCGCAGGCTGTGGCAAGCGCCGAAAGGGGATGAAATAGCTCGCCATCACTGTTCCACTCAGGATGAGGATCAACACGGCAAGCGGAACAGTCACAAATTTACGCCAGCGTGGGATAGGATGCTGCATGGCGCGCTGTGCCTTTTCGACCATGCTCGTAGGAAATACCCTTCGCAAAAAGTCATCGTCCAGCAGCAGGATACACAGCGTAATCGTCAGCCAATTGAAAAAGGTGTAATTGCCCGTCAGCAAAATCAACACTTGCAGAAAGACCGTTGCCAGCGCACCCACAAACCGCAGCTTACGCGGTGCAAAAAACAGAAACGGCACGAACAGTTCAATCACAAACACCATCACCACCGACAACGTGTGAAAAGGTTGTGGCAGATGGAAAAAGTACCATGCCAGCGGCGTTGGCAGCGGCTGCGTCTCGTAATGGATGGGCAGCGCCGTCAAATTCGCCCATGTCTCATCATGACTCAGCAGTTTAACGAGACCGGAACTAAACATCACGCGGAACAGCAGCCAGCGCATCAGCCACACAACGATCATCGACGGTGGCGTTTCCTTCTCGACACGCGGCAAGATCGTCAGTGGTGCTAAGAAAATCGCCAGAAACCCCACTTCCAGCAGCATCACATCCCACTGATAGCCAAGAAAAATATCCCCGCTGATCACTAACGAAAGGTAAAACAGCCAGCATCCAAACAACGCGGGCGCAGTGAACACACCTAAAATCACCAGTATCGCCAGCCCTGCCCCACCGATACACAGAAACTGTAAGAACGCATCGCTGCTGTTCAGCCACATCAATGTCGGGTAATTAGTAAAACTCAAATCCTGTGCTTTCACCGCGTCTAGTGTCTGTACAGCAGGCACAATCCCATTGCTGCCCACCAATCCGAGAATTTGAGGGAGTAATGAAAGAAATGCAGTCAGATAAATCAAGCCGAGCGCACGCAAAAACAACCAGCGCGTTAAAATCAAGGGTTCGGAACGCAAAAACCACAGCCTTTGCCAAACACTTTTAGGGTAGACATCGCCGAGTTGATCTTGATTTGCCAGCATATTTGTAACCTTTGTTCCGCCAATCTTGGGTCTCACATATAATGATAGACATGCACTGTTAGTTTAAAAGATGATTATCTAGAGCCTGTGGAGCACTTTGAGCATGAATCATGGGATATTGGAGGGCGGCAGAACTGCGTTGCCGAGTCCGCTCCCCGCTGAAACCGCAATGCAAGCCGATGGCGTAGAACTCACCATCTACGATCAGGGCGCTTCGGTAGTGCGTGACCGCCGCACGCTCGAACTGAAAAACGGCTTGAACGAGGTCGAGTTAACCGACATCGCGGCGAAAATCGACCCTACCTCGGTCAATTTCATTTCACTGTCTGACCCGCGCGAAACCCTGCTCGTCGAGCATAATTATCGCCATGATGTCAGCGGACGCGAAGCGCTGCTGCTGCGCTACCTGCACGAGAAGATTGAAATCACGCTCGAAGATGGCACACGTTACATCGGCGAATTATGCAGTGGGCGCGACACGCCGGTATACGCCAGCCGTCCCCCGTTTACCCCTACCGACGACATCATTGTGCGTCAACCTGACGGGCAAATCGTCGCCATCCGTCAAAACCGCGTGCGTGACCTTCGCTTCCCCGAAATCGAGCAGCGCCTGTTCACACATCCAACGCTGCGCTGCCTGATCGAAAGCGCGCTAGAAGGCGCACAGCAGGTCGAATTGACCTATCAGACGCATGGCTTAAGCTGGACAGGGCATTACAATCTGCTGCTGGCAGCCAATGGTCGCCAGTTTGACCTCAATGGCTGGGTCACGATCCAGAACCAAAGCGGTACGACGTTCCAGAATGCACAGGTGAGCCTCGTGCAGGTCAGCGAACGCCGCCCACCCCCCAGCGATGACACGCTGGCGACAAATCCCTTCCGCCGTCCAACGCTGCCACCTGCCCAGCCGCGTTTTGGCGAAACCCGCTTTGAGCAGACCGAAGCGCGCGATTTGCCCCGTTTACAGCATTTTTCGCTGCGTCGCCCGGTCAGCATCGTACACGGCGAGACGCGGCAGGTCGAGTTCATTACCGCGCGTGCTGTGCCTGCCCAGAACTATTTCGTCTACGATGCCAGTATGCACTTCGAGAGTTACCCACAGTTCCCGCTGAAAAAGCAGAGCGACGGACAAACCCACAGCGTCGAACTGCAAAGTATGCTGGAGTTCAGCGTCAGCGCGTTAGGCAGCGATTTGCCCGCCGGGACGCTGCGTGTGTACCAGGAATCAGGTGCGCTGTTGCTGATGACCGAGAACAAAATCGAGCACACGCCCGAAAGTGAAAAGCTCCGTTTGTCGCTGGGGCGCACGCTGGAACTGATTGGCAAGCGCACGCAGAAGGAATTTCGTCCCCTCAGCCGCGTGCTGCTGGAAGAAACCTATGAAATTCGCCTGCGTAACCGCCGTTCAGATCGCGGCGTGCGGGTGCATGTGCCTGAGCGGCTGTTTCGTTGGAATGATTGGGAGA
>CALMZT010000729.1 GCA_937870805.1 uncultured Chloroflexota bacterium | reverse complement strand
GAAGCCTGTCTCAGCCGCCGTGACATGACCAAGATTGTTTTCCACAACGTGGTTGCCAATAAAGAGACCGAACTTGAAAGTTACCCCACCATGCTCCCCACCTGCTGGTGTCATTTCAATTAACTCCCCGTCGATCAATTCACGTCGCACATCGTCTTCAGACTCACCCAACATTTCCCACAAATCTTCGGCAGTATAGAAACGCTCTTGAATGACCATCACTGACCTCGTTCTTGCTTGTCCTCGTTTTATTGTAGTCCTATTTTCTACGTTCCCCTACCGTATTCCGCAGCACGCCGAGTCGCTCGATTTCCAATTCCACTACGTCGCCGGGTTGCAGCCAGGGACCTGCGCCCTTCGTGGTTTCCAGCAGGCAGCCTGTGCCCACTGTGCCGCTGCCAATGACCTCGCCGGGTTGCAGCATCACATCCTGCGACGCACGCTCAATCATTTGCCCGAACGACCAATACAGGTCTTTCATATTGCCGCGCGAACGCTCAACGCCGTTGACGCGCGCCACCATCTCCAAATCATAAACACCCGCGCGCCCCGTATGCTTATCGGCTAATTCATCTAATGTGACGATATAGGGACCCAACGACTTGGCGAAGTCCTTACCCTTCGCGGGACCCAAGCCCACTTTCATCTCTTTGCGCTGCACATCGCGCGCTGACCAATCGTTGAAAATTGTGAAGCCAAAGATGTATTCCTCTGCTTTTTCGGCGGGGATGTTGATACCGCCTTTGCCGATGACGCACGCAATTTCGAGTTCATAATCCAGCGCGTCGGTGTATGACGGATAGGGAATCACCTCATCTGGTCCATAAATCGCGCTGGTGTTGCAAAAGTAGAACACGGGGAACTCGTACCATTCCTCCGGCACTTCACGCCCGCGATTCTGGTTGGCGGTTTTTACATGCTGCTCAAAAGCGTAGAAGTCACGGAGGCTTCTAACAGGGTTTACTGATGAACCAATTGTTATCTCATCTAATTTCCAAGCAAGGCGTTCGTTTCCGTCAACGAACGCGAGTAACGATTCTTGACTTTCTCCCTGAAACTCATCGAGATATCTCTGTATGTCAGTGCGATCAAACGGGGATACACCTCTTATAGTAACTTGACTTTGACCCTGTAATAAGGTGGCACGGTTTATTTTTGATAGCTCTCGCCTATGAACAACCGACATAGCTATAAACAAATCAATAGCTACATCCCCTATGAGTACGGCAGGTCGGTTAAAAGGTAAGGCTTTGTCTAATGCTTGGGTGGTCTTAATGGTTACAGAGCGCATGTAAAGAAATTACTCCAATTCATCAGACTTCATGATGCTGTACGATTTTACCTTTCAGTGGATTCTTCAGATTGCTGCCAGTTCAATTCTGGCAGCATCCTCAATCGCACACATCATTTATAGATTCCCGCGTTTTTCCTGTTCCAACTCGATTGCCTCGAACAGCGCCTTGAAGTTGCCTTTGCCGAAGCCGCGCGAAATAAGATGAATTACGCAAACGGTTTCTGCTTCAAAACTCGGATTTGCTTTCTTCCATCAGGCGCACACTGGGGACATGCTGAGGGCGTATGGGTTCAATTGCTGAGATTGGAACTGTCGCAATACGGATGGAATCCCCTACCGC
Organism: uncultured Chloroflexota bacterium; assembly: GCA_937870805.1. Taxonomy (GTDB): domain Bacteria; phylum Chloroflexota; class Anaerolineae; order Aggregatilineales; family Phototrophicaceae; genus JACAER01. The sequence goes on along the minus strand of CALMZT010000729.1, from coordinate 956 downwards.
GTTGAAAATTTCCAGTATCGCGCCAGCTTCCCCGCCGTGTGGGTCTTCTAAATAGTCGATATACATCCCGGTATCCCCCTTTTTTAGGTGCTCCTCTGGAATGTCACGATTCACAACGACTCGTGTATAAAGTTCAGGTGTCATTTCTTTTTCTCCTGCGGTATCAAGGTCACAAATCGGTAGATATCTTTGTCCTCAATACGGACAATCCAAATTGTGACTACCCCTAGATTAACACCATTTACGCCGATCAATTCACCTTCTACCTCATAATAATCTCCAAATTTGTTTGTTCGATCATGGATAGCATCGTTTTCAGCAATAATTTTACGAATGGCGTTTTCTAAGGCATCTGGATTTTCTGATGTGAAACCTGCTCGCGCCAAAAATAGGGATTTATCGCTATCTTCCTGGTATACGAGCAGGTATTTTGTTAATTTGTCAGGCGTTATTATGGCGTCTGATGGTATTCTCACAGATTCCCGCGTTTTTCCTGTTCCAACTCGATTGCCTCGAACAGCGCTTTGAAGTTGCCTTTGCCGAAGCCGCGCGACCCATGACGCTCAATGACTTCGATGAACGCCGTCGGGCGATCCTGCACCGGGCGGCTGAAGATTTGCAGCAAGTAGCCTTCGTCGTCGCGGTCTACCAGAATACCGAGTTCCCGAATCTGTTCCCAATCTTCGTTGATGTCACCCACGCGATCAGGCAGCAGTTCATAGTAGGAGTCGGGCACGCGCAAGAACTCGATGCCGCGCGCCCGCAGTTCGCGCACCGTCTTGAGAATGTCGCCTGTCGCCAGCGCCAGATGCTGTACACCCGGCGTCATGTAGTAATCGAGATATTCCTCAATCTGGCTCTTTTTCTTGCCCTCAGCGGGTTCGTTGATCGGGAACTTCACGCGCCCGTTGCCGTTCGCCATCACCTTCGACATCAACGCCGAATACTCCGTGCTG
>CALMZT010000728.1 GCA_937870805.1 uncultured Chloroflexota bacterium | reverse complement strand
AGCTCGACTTTGCACATGGATAGCTAAAAGCAAGGGAGCAGGGTAAGCTGTTTCAGACCTCTGACAAAGGATGAAACGATGCTCAACCTGCCACCGAGTATTATAGACCTAATCGACCCATTTGCTGGCTGTTTTTATGGTGTGACCACTTGGATGAAGGCGCAGGTGTTGCTGGTCGGAGCAATTTTGACACCGGGCAAACGGGTGGTGAGTGAGGTTTTACGGGTGATGGGGCTGAGCCAGAGCCGTCAATTCGCGCAATATCATCAGGTGTTGAACCGGGCAGTGTGGTCGCCCCTCGAATTGGCACGGGTGTTGTTGCGGTTGCTGGTCGCAACTTTTGTGCCGACTGACCAACCGCTGGTGTTCGGGATAGATCCAACCATTGAACGGCGGCGAGGAGACAAGATTGCGGCACGAGGCATTTACCGGGATGCCGTGCGCTCCAGCGACAGTCACTTCGTCAAAGCCAGCGGCTTGCGCTGGATCAGCCTGATGCTGCTGGCATCCATTCCTTGGGCGCAGCGCGTATGGGCGCTGCCGGTCATGACAGTGCTGTCGCCTTCGGAACGCTACTACCAGCAGCGCGGACGGGAGGCTAAACCATTGTTGGAACGGAGTCTGCAAATGCTGAAACTGCTGCGGCGCTGGTTGCCCAGACGGGCAGTGGTGGTCGTTGGGGATAACGCTTATGCGGCGCTGGAGTTTCTGGATGGCGCGCGTCAGGTCAACGTGACGGTCATTGCGCGCTTGCGGTTGGATGCAGCGCTGTACGAGCCGGCACCGCCTTACAGCGGACGGGGACGACCTCGTAAGAAGGGCAAACGCCTGCCCACTCTGGCAACCGTCTTAGCCAACCCAACCACCACCTGGCAGACCCTCTCGCTGACCTGGTATAACGGGCAGCAGCGTTCGATGGAAGTCGTTTCTGGCACGGCGGTCTGGTTTCATAACGGCAAGCCGCCCGTCCCCATCCGGTGGGTCTTGATCCACGACCCTGAAGGTAAATATGACCCGATTGCCCTGCTGTGTACCGACCCACAGCAAAGTCCTCTTGACATCGCCACTTGGTTTGTGCAACGCTGGCAGGTCGAAGTCACTTTTGAGGAAGCCCGTCGTCATCTGGGGATCGAAACACAGCGCCAGTGGTCCGACAACGCCATTGCCCGAACCACCCCGCTGTTATTGGGTCTGTTTTCATGGGTGACACTGGTCGCACATCGGCTTTACACGCAGCACCCCCTGCCAACTATCCGTCAGGCTGCCTGGTATACCAAAGCGCTGCCCACTTTCTCCGATACGCTGGCACTTGTCCGTGAGCATCTGTGGACTGCCTATCCGACTTTTCGAATATCGAAGGACGAACCCAATATGGTAAAAATCCCCCGACCCTTATTTGACACGCTTATTTCGACGCTGTGTTATGCTGCTTGAAGGTGCAAAGCCGAGCTTAGAACCTGTTTGATAATGCAGGATGCAATGTTTGCCGAAAGAGGTTTTTCACCTCTTTTCTCGGTGTTCTCGGTGTCTCGGCGGTTCAATTTCATTTGCTTGCTTGGCGATCTTGGCGTCTTGGCGGTTCAAAATTGAATTTTCAAACAGGTTCTTACCCATTTTTACAATGCGGGTGGTAAGGGGAAGTCCAGGCACATGGAGAGGGGAAATATACTCCCGTAGCGAACGTTTTGCGCGTGAAAATAGACTTCATGATGTAGATGGGTCATTTGTCATTGAATAGTAAGTGTTTTCCTACCGCTTAACGTTAATCTATTGCCAAGTAGACCGATCTCAGCTTATACTTGAGTAGATAAAAGGGAAGTGGGAGTGTTATTGATGAGTCTTTTGCGGCGTATCCTGCCGGGTGTACCACGCCCCGGAGAGCGCGTCGAAATTTATGAGCGTGGGCGTAAGCTCGCTGCCGGACGTGTGATTATTGTGGATGAAAAGATTATTTCGATTGCTGGTAAGGGGATCGTTGATCTCGATGTACAGGAATTGATGCGCGGGATGCGTGATGGCAGCATTACCGTCAAGCGCCAGCCTTAACGTGCAGGCAAATTTGAGCATGAAACGCCCCGTTGTCCAGCGGGGCGTTTGTATAAGGCTTAAAATTGGTAAATAACCCCAGGGACAAGCCCTGTGGCTTTGTCCGTCACGCCGAAGCGTCCGAACTTAAGGGACGATTTACTTGCGCCCCATCTTGGCAAAGAGCCTGCCTTGCCAGGATACCACGCTGACGAATGTTACGCGCAGCGTTGGCGTCAGAATGCAACCGATAACCACAGGCTTTACAGGAGAAATCATGTTTTTTGCGATTGGCTTGATCACAATACCCACAGTGGGAACAGGCACGAGAAGTATGACGCGGGTCAATCCTTTCGACCCTCATTCCCGCAGACGCCGCCTTGTATTCCAGGAAGAATTGAAGTTGATAGAACGCCCAATGATTGATCATCTTACGCATGGTTTTCCCAAGCTCATTAGCGCGTTCTCGAATGCCCTCAAGGTTCTCTGTGGTAATCTGTGTGCAGCCTTTGACAATTGCGAATTGTACAATTCTCTTGCTCACGACGTGGTTAGTGTGTTTCTGAAAACGACTCTCTCGACCCGACAACCGTTGCAGCACCTTTTCGACAGAACGTGTGCGGCGCTTTGCCTTTTTCGTTTGGAGAGAAGCACGTCTTTTCGTGTACGCACGGCGAACCTGTTTGGTTTGTCCACCGCCAAAGAAGCGAAAGTGAGAACCATCCGTGAGGGTGGCGATATAGTTCACGCCCTTGTCTACACCGAGAATATTTCCCGTGTTCGGCATTTCAGCCATTTTCTTGCTCACCGACTGTGCAAGATAGACCTTGTTGCGCTTGATATACAGCGTTGCTCCACCCAATTCCCAGTCTTTGTATTGGTCAAAGTATTTGCCGATTTTGAGCGGGATCCCCTTCAGCCGACCCTCGATGGTCCACAAACTCAAGCCCTTGGCTTGATACGAAAAGTCGTAAACCAATTGCAGCGGCAGGGCGAACCGCTTAAACACAAGAGGCTTCTGCGGTGTTTTCTTCTGCGTCCGCAAAGTCGCATAACTGCTGGCGACGTGGCGGATGGCATTGCAGGACATTTGAGAGGACAGTTTGAACCGAGCGCGCACTTCTGCGTAGGTCAACCTGTGAAGTCGAATGTTATTCGAGATGCACCCCTTAAAAAAGGACACTTCACTGACATAGTTGCACACATCAAGAAACTCTCGAATCGTACGCTGCGCTACGTCAAGCGGTATTTCCAATCTGATTTGGAGCGTGCGAATAACTTCAGTCATGCTATAGTTATACCATATTCACTGAAAGGACGCAGGGCGCATTCCGCCACACCCACAAGAGGTGTGGTTTCCTGCGCAAGATTTAA
>CALMZT010000727.1 GCA_937870805.1 uncultured Chloroflexota bacterium | reverse complement strand
TGTAGCGGGTGATGACGACGGCAAACGTCTCGTCTGTCAGCCAGAAGCCCAGCGGCAGCAGCCACTTCTGAGACAGGTGCTTCATATGCGGAGCGAGGGTGGCGCTGTAGAGGGCATAGCGCAGATTGACGAAGAAGGTGGTGAGGACGATGATGGGAATGCCAACGCCCTGTCCCACCAGGTTCGCGGCGATAAACTGTGATGATCCCGCGAAGACAAAAAGTGACATCGCCATTGTTGCGGCGGGTGAAAGTCCGTTGGTCACGCCCAGCACGCCGAAGATGATACCGAAGGGAATCGCCCCAACGATCATCGGGAAGGTATCGCGCGCGCCCGCCAGAAACTCAGCGCGCCGTGTAAAGGTATCGCTCATAGAGACCTCGTACTTACGATATTTAGCTTCAGTCTAATGAATAGCGCGTAGTGGCGTCTTGTCGAATCTTGCGGTATTGTCCGGGCGCGACGCCGACGATGCGTTTGAAGGCTTTGTTGAGGTGACTCTGGTCAGCAAATCCAGTCGCAAGGGCGATGTCGGCAATTGACCAGCCATGATTGAGTAATTCTTTCGCACGGTTGATGCGTATCTGGTTGAGATAGGCGTGCGGCGGCAAACCCAAGCGCTCACGGAACAAACGGCTCAGGTGAAAGGGGCTGAGATGCGCGACGAGTGCCAATGTTTCCAGTGAAATATCTTCTGCATAGTGAGCACGAATGTAGGCTTGTGACTGTGCCAGTGCATCATGTTCATTACCTAATGTGGTGGGAACAGGTCGTTGGTCGGCGTGGCGGCGCACAAGCTGCGTGAGTGTCCACAGCAGGCGTGTTTCGCGTTCTAATGCGGAGCGAGATTGCTCAAGAATGACGTGCGTTTGGCGCAGGTTCTCGAACACTACTGGATCGTAAAACACAGCCTTGCTAAAGAAAGGAATGCCGATTTCATGACCTGCTACTTCGGACGCCGCTCGCGCCAACAGATCGGCAGATGGATAGATCATGCGGTATGTCCAGCCCTGCGGCGTAATGGCTTGCCCGGTATGGACTTCGCCGGGGTTGATGACGACGACACTTCCGGCAGGTGCAAGATGAATTTCCCCACGATAGTAAAAGGTCTCGCCGCCGCGTTCGATCACGCCAATAGCAAAGCCCTCGTGGATGTGGCGGGTAAAAGAGTGCGTGACGTAGGTTGCAACCAACGCCTCGAATTCGATGCCCAGTTCAGTGGTTTGCCAGAATTTGGTGTGTTCGCCGTTCATGGAAACATCATATGTCGAGAAAACTCGTTGGAGTAGTGACGTTGCAGACCATCTACGCCTTATATCTGAAGGCTTTAAACGCGCGTCATGCCAAAGTAATTGAGTATTTCAAGGACGGCGTTGTTATAGGCTTTGACGTTTTCGTTTTCGACGATGATAGCGTTGCTGTTTAGAAAGCCTTTGAGTTCGGGATAATCTTTTTCGTTGAATTGAAAACTGCTGTGCCAGATGGGAATAGTGCGCTTGCCACTTTTGAGCGCCCATTCAATTTCCTGACGGACATAAGGCGAAGCCAGTGTGTCGGGCGCAAGCAAACAGATGAAGTGCTGGCGGCTGGTGATTTCGTTTTCGAGGCGCGCGTGCCATTGATCGCCGGGTGCAAGGTCTTTGAGGTCCAGGAAAGGATCTAAGCCGACCATCTGCAAACGCGCCAGAATCAACAGTGCAAAGGCGCTGCTTTGTTTGCGGCTGTAGGAGATGAAGATCGATGTGGGAAGCGGCTGTTGCAGCAGTTGGAAGGCTTTGTCGGTGAGTAGATAGGTGTAGCGATCACGGCGCTCAGAGAACGATTCCACGACGAAGTAACCAAAGGAAACAAGCAAATCGGCAAGCGGCGGAGTATCACTCCATTTTTCGCTCAGGTAACGAACAAGCGGAATAGTTTCGCCGGGTGGGAAATCCAGATAGCTATCCCACATGGTCTCCGTAAAACGCTCGGAGTATACGGCGAATTTGGTGCTCCATAACTTATGTACGGCGCCTTCCGCAAGATCGCGTGCGAGGGCAGTGACACGCTGCGTAGGGTTATCAGGAAGCTCTCGCTTGATGAGGTCGTCAAGGATCGTCATAGGATGATGAGATTGATTGGACAGATGACGGGGATTATAGCTGTTGTAAGGGGCAAGCTGCGACCCTTGCCCCTCATTTTGGGTTTCTTAAAACATGCCAACGGCGGTGATGCGGGTTTTGCGGGGTGCAATGGCAGCCATACGGCGGTTGCGGTTCTGTCGCCAGCGTTCAAAGCCTGAAAGCGGCTGCGGGTCGGAGAAATCAATGCGCTTGCCGTCATTCGCATCAAATGCCAGCCAGCCTGTGTGATCGCACAGTGGCTTGATGATCTGGTTCAGCACGCCTTCGCCGTTCCAGCCGCGCACGTGCAGCGTAATCGTTTTGCACAGATGGGGGAGTTCTGCGCCGAGTTCTATTTGTACGGTGTAATCGTCGCCGTTGAGGTAGCCCCACGTTCCCCATGACTTCAACGTTTCAAATTTACTGTGTGGAAAAACGGTAGAAAGCCGATCTATGACGCCTACCTCTGTGTCTAATGGCAGCAGGTAAGCCTCGATTCCAGAGAGAGTAT
>CALMZT010000726.1 GCA_937870805.1 uncultured Chloroflexota bacterium | reverse complement strand
CGGCCAGCGCGACTTGTTTGACGCCCGGCGCCCAGGCCGGCTGGTCGTCGAGGGCCGCTACGGCGTGCTGCCGACCCTGCCCGCCACGCCGACGCAGACTGATAATCAACGCATTGAGGAATTCAATGGCTCATTGAACAGATTCTATGAGTTGATTACCGTGCAAACGGGAATGACGTATGCGGACATCTATGAATTTTTCCGTACACAGGCGCTGCGCAAAACCCTGTGCGAAGCCGTCTGCGGTGTCGGAGAGACAGCTACCTATGCCAACATTCGCCATATTCTCGTGGCTACTGAAGAAGAGGCAAATCAAGTCATTGCTTCTTTGAACGCAGGGGAGTCTTTCGCTGATTTGGCACGTGCGATCTCTACCGATACAGGTTCAGGTGCGCAGGGCGGCAATCTTGACTGGGCACCCATCTCGCCATACGTGACTAGTTACGTCGATCCCTTTGCGGCTGCCGCGCGTGATGCGGCAATCGGCGCGATTGTGGGTCCTGTGCAATCGGAGTTCGGCTACCATATTATGCAAGTTATGGCACGCGAGGAACGAGAACTAGATCAAAGTACGCTTGATCAGGCGCGTCAGAAGGCTTTTGATGCGTGGTTAGAACAGCGCAAAACGGCAGAAGGCGTTTCTGTGGCGACTTACCCGAATGTCTGGACAAATTACGTACCCGAAGACCCGCCATTCGAAGTGGCAGCGCAGTAAATAAGATCTCAAACGGGCATCTTTTACCATGAAGATGCCTGTTTTTATTTCTCAAAATGGAGTAAGCCATCACCGGTTGTTCCAGATGATGTCTGACAGTGTTTCCAAATATTAAAGTGTTTTGGTGACGGCAATGACGAGTACACTTGCCGCAAAAAAGGCGCTTTTGGGGGCAGCAGCAACAACGAGTACGCTTGCTGCCGTCTGAGCCTGAGGAAAAAGCTAACGACGGCAGCAACAGGCACACGATCTGCAAAAGAACACAGCAGCAATCGGCAGTAAATATTATGGGGAGGACAAAGACTGTTTTCATCCCCTCACCATAACACAAAAATATGGGCATTAGAGTTCCTTTTGACACTTTAATGCAAGATGTAATAATGCGAAGCATATTGTAAAATTGAGGGAAAGGTTAAAGTTAAATTTAGAGCTTATCTGCTAAGCCCGCATTGCCCCTAAGAAATACGTGGGCTATAATCGCTGTATGAATGAGCAGCATATCGCGCGTTTAGAAGCACAATTGGAGCGCCTGGTCGAAGGGGCGTTTGCGCAGCTTTTCGGCAAAAAGATTCGCGCACAGGATATTGCCTTGCAATTAGTGCGCGCATTAGAAGACGAACGCCGCCCTGCCCGCACTGGTGATCCACGTCCTTTTGCGCCCGATGTTTACTATATTTACCTGAGCGCAAAAGTTCACACACATTTACTCAGACATCATCCTGATTTAACCCATACCCTCAGCAAGCATCTCGTTGAACTGGCAACACAAGCAGGTTATCGCTTGAACTACGTGCCTAGCATTTACTTATTTGCTGACAATCGATTAGATGATGGGACACTCGTGGTGCGTGCGGCGCACAGCGATGAACAAGGCAGCAGCACAGCAGCCATGCAGCGGGTCGATGTGCCGATGATTCAGCGCGCGCCGATGAACGCGCAGCTACTTCTCAACGGCAAAAAAGTATTTCGCTTAACTGAACCCCTGATTACTATTGGGCGTGAGCGCGATAACAACATTATCCTTGACGATTCCTATACCTCACGCCACCACGCGCAGCTACGCTTACGTTTTGGGGTGTTTACCCTGTTTGATACCAACAGCCGCAGTGGGACGTTTGTCAACAATGTGCAGATCAAAGAACATCGCTTGCAATCGGGGGACGTGATTCGCATCGGCAAAACGGAAATGATCTACCTCGATGACGACCCCTTAAGCGACTCGCAAACCGCCGCCAACTCGACGACAGACCTGGTTCCACCGGAGTCGGAATAGCTTGGGTACCGATGTCATTCTGTTTGTGCTGCGCCTGACTGCCGGGGTGCTGTTAATGGTTTGGCTGGGGGCGCTGTTCGTGGTGATGTGGCGCGATTACCGCAGCGCTGTACAGGAAGCACAAGCCAGCCGACGTACCTATGGACAACTCATCGGCTTGCGCGAAATCGACGGCAGTTATTTACGTACAGGTCAAATATATCCCTTACTTTCATTAACCAGCATTGGGCGCGCGCCTACAAATACCATTACCGTCGATGATAACTTTGCCAGCAATGAACATGCCTTTGTGGCGCTGCGCAATGGGCAGTGGTGGCTGGAAGATCGTCGCAGCCGCAACGGCACGACATTGAATGGCATGATGGTCAAACAGCCCATTGTCATCACAGACGGCGATGTGATCGGTATTGGGCAGCTTCGTTTTCAATTAGAATTAGACCGATAAGGAACAAGTGGAATGGAACAAGTCAGCATCGCGGTGATCGGCGGTTCTGGACTCTACAATATGACGGAAATAAGCGATAAGGTGAGCTACGAGGTCGATACCCCTTACGGCAAGCCGAGCAGTGAAATTGTCGTCGGCAATTTGCGCGGAAAACGTGTCGCCTTTTTACCACGTCACGGCTTGGGACATGTTTACACACCGAGTACAGTTCCTTATCGCGCCAATATCTACGCGCTCAAAAGTATGGGCGTGCGGTTTATCATTGCCGTCAATGCGTGCGGTTCCCTGCGCGAAGATTATGCGCCCGGTGATATTGTAATCCCTACACAGCTTTACGATCACACAAAGCTAGATCGTGGGCGTACATTTTTCGATACGGGATTGGTCGCCCACATTTCTGTTGCTGATCCACTGTGTCCCGAATTATGTGAGCATCTACATCTTGCAGCGCAGAAGGTGGCGGATACCGTGACGCATCATGGCGGGACCTTGATTGTGATCGAAGGTCCACGCTTTAGCACACGCGGCGAGAGCGAAATTTATCGTGAATGGGGGTGCAGCGTGATTGGCATGACGACGTGCCCCGAAGCCTTCCTGGCGCGCGAAGCCGAAATTGCTTTTGCCACGATGGCACACGTCACCGATTATGATGTATGGCATATCTCAGAGGAAACAGTGACCGCCGAACTCGTTCTGCAAACCTTCAATCGTAACCTTCAGGCGGCGCAGCAAGCGATTGCCATTGCCGTCGAAACACTGGACGAGAGCGCTGTGTATCCATGTCACACGGCGTTAGATGGCGCGATTGTGACCCATTCCGATAAAGTGCCTACAGAACTGCGCACCCGTCTACAACCGATTCTCGGACGGGTTCTCGGATGATTTCTGCCGTACACTTTGACACTGAAGCCTCATCACGGACGATGACCGAACGTGTGCTTCTGCTTTTAGCGGGCATGTTCATTTTGGTTAGCTTAGTGGCATTGTCCGTCGCGCGTGGTGAGCCGTTTAGTGATAATTGGTCAGCTTTTTTTGTGTGGATTGTCTGTGCTGTCGGCGGCAGCCTGATAATGCAACGCTGGCTGCCGCGCCATGACCCCTTATTGTTTCCACTCACGATGTTTTTAAGCGGTTGGGGCGTCATCATGATTGATCGCCTCGCACCCGTTTTTGCAGATCGTCAAATGCTGTGGCTGGTCGTATCAGTAGTATCACTGTTGGCAGTTGCTATCTTCCCTTATGGCCTGCGCTGGCTGCGCACTTATCGCTATTTGCTGCTGGTTGGCGGCTTGGCACTGCTGGTGAGCACAATTGTTTTCGGATCAAATCCATCGGGACAAATCGGCGCGCCCAGATTATGGCTCAATATCGGCATCGGTTTTTTTCAGCCATCGGAAGCCTTAAAAATCATTCTGGTTGCTTTTCTAGCAAGCTATCTCGCTGAACAATATCCCGCGCTGCGTGCCGTCGGCACCGATCATGCGCGCATGTGGCTCTCACCGCGTATTTATGGTCCGGTGCTGCTCATGTGGGGCTTGTGCGTTGTCGTGCTCGTCTGGCAGCGTGATCTCGGCACAGCGATTTTGTTCTTCATCGTGTTCATAACGCTGCTCTACATTGCCAGCGGCTATACATGGATTTTAATCACTGGCGCAGCGTTGGTCGCCTTGGCAGGCATCATCGCTTACAACCAGTTTAGTGTCGTACAGCTTCGTGTCGATATTTGGTTTAATCCCTGGCCCGAAGCCGATGGACGCGCATTCCAGATTGTCCAGAGTTTGCTGGCGTTCGCAGCAGGTGGCGTCTTCGGTCAAGGGATTGGGCAGGGTTCACCGGGATATATTCCCGTTGTGCATTCCGATTTCATGTTCGCTGCTGTGGCTGAGGAGTTCGGTCAATTGGGTTCTGTGGTCGTGATCGCGTCCATCGCCATGATTGTCGTGCGCGGTTTGCATACGGCAATTCGCCAGCAGCGCCGAGCTTTTAACGCTCTGCTGGCTGTTGGGCTGAGCATGTTAATTGCCACACAGAGTTTGTTGATTATGGGCGGTGTCTTGAAGCTCATGCCCTTGACAGGAGTCACGCTGCCTTTTCTCAGTTACGGCGGAAGTTCGCTGCTGATGAGTTTTGTCATGATCGGCTTGCTGCTGCGCTTGTCGGCGGAAGAACTTTAACATGCAGTTTGGACGCGAAATCAATCGTTTGATGGCGGCGGTGCTGATCGCTTTTGCATTGGTCGCGTTGTCAGCCACCTATTGGTCAGTCTATGGACCCGATACTATTCTACTGCGCGAAGATAACCCGCGTCTTGTGGAAGCTGAAGCCAGTATTGTGCGCGGTGACATGGTTGATAGAAATGGCGAACTACTGGTGACCTCTCAAGCAGACGAAACAGGTCAGCTTGCCCGCCGCTATCTTTATCCAGAAATGAACGGCACTTTGGGGTATTTCAGCCTGCGTTATGGAGTCGGCGGCGCAGAAGCCGCGTTCGATACCCAATTACGCGGCGATGATCTCACTGGAGACCTGGGCGATTATTTTGAACGCGGGATACTGCATCGCCCACAGCGCGGTTCATCGGTGCAGTTGACGTTTGATCTTGATATTCAGCGGCAAGTTGCGGCGGCAATGCAAGGGTATACAGGGGCAGCAGTGGTGCTTTCAGTGCCGAGTGGTGAGGTTTTATCGCTCATCAGCTTGCCGACTTATGACCCCAATACATTAGATGCAGATTGGGAAACATTGGTCGCCGCGCCGGGCAATCCATTTTTCAATCGCGTGCTGCAAGGCAATTATCAACCCGGCGGTATGTTGCAAACGCCGTTGATGCTGGGGGCACTGGCGACCAGTCAACCGTTGGATACTCCGTTTGAAGAGGGGGACGCTCCTGTAAGCATCACGACCAGCACGAATGGCACGCCGACGACCTTTACTGTCAATTGCGTGGTTCGCCCGTCTTTGTCAAGCCTGACATTAGTAGATGCTTATATTTACGGTTGTCCTGCGCCTTTCGCACAAGTCGCCAGTACGCTGGGCGTTGACTACGTACAGCAGGCATTTGGCACGTTCTTGCTGAACAATCCGCCTACACTGCCCGGCTTTGTCGTAGAGCCTGTTGATCTGGTAACGCCGACAGGCACGCCTTTGCCTACTGCTGCACCTGTTGCTTTGAATGCGAGTAATTTACAAGCTGAGGTGTTGGGACAGGGGCAGCTTACCCTCACGCCTCTGAACATGGCAGTGATTATTGCCGCGCTGCTCAACGGTGGGAATGCACCTCAACCCTATGCGCTGCTTGCCGTGCGCCCTCCTGATGCCGATGTGTGGACGCCTGTGGAGAGTTCCCACACGACGATTCCCTTGACCACTGCTGAAAGTGCGATTCAGTTGCAAGACTGGATGCGGCAGGCGGTTACAAGCGGTACTGCCCAGGCGGCTGCACGTACTGGCTTAGATATTGGTGGGCAGGCAGCGCTGGCATATTCTGGCGAAGGCTCAAAAACGTGGTTTGCGGGCTTCGCATCTTTAGAAGGTGGCGGCAGTGTCGTTGTGGTGATTGTGCTGGAGAACAGCAATAACCCCGAAGAAGCGGCGCGAATTGGTGGGGAAGCACTTGCGGCGGCAGTCGCAGGAATGCAGGCTGGCAGTTAACCGCCTTCCCACATCCGTTCTCTTAAACCCCATTTTCTCAAGCGCTTGGCAACGCTGCTGCCGATGTGGACATGCGGGAAGCTGAGTCTTTTAACATACTCAGCCTCACGAATCGCGGCACGTAGTTCTTCTGCGTTCTGAAAAGGACGCAAGCGCGTCATCGCCCGCCCATATTCAATCCGTGTGTGTGCATCGGAACCTACGGTACCGCATAAACCATGCTCCTGGGCGAACTTCAGCGCCTGGTGGTTATCACTTGGAAAGATACAGCGCGCGTTGTAAATCTCAATTGCATCGATGTGGTTCATAATTTGCAGCAGTTCTTCTTCGCGCCATGCTCCCTTGCGCAGTCGATCAAAGGGATGCGCCACGCTGATGACTGCCCCTTGATCGCGCAGACGCTGAATCGTTGCCATTGGCGACAATCCGGCAGGGATACTCTCGCGCATGTAATATGCGAGGATTTCACCCTGCGTCGTCATAATCTCTTCACCGACGATCACCAACTCTGGTGCGATTTTTTGCATCGCCAAAGCGCCTTCTGCGGTGTTGTGGTCGGTAATGGCGATACGGTCAATGCCGCGCTTTTGACAGATGCCTATGATTTCTGCGAATTCAGTCAGGCAGTCTTTCGACCATTTCGTATGGCTGTGTAGATCGACATTCCACAGAGTCATGCGCTTGTGCCCTCTACTGAGTAAGCCGCAGGTTCTACTTTTTAAGCTTCCATCGCGGTAATCGCTGTTTCCACAG
>CALMZT010000725.1 GCA_937870805.1 uncultured Chloroflexota bacterium | reverse complement strand
CGCGCGGCGGCGATGCGCAGATTGCCGCCAAAGTCGCGGAAGGCATTATCGAAGCGGTATTCTTTTTCATTGACCCACTGAATGCTCAACCCCATGACCCGGACATTCAAGGGCTGCTGCGCATTTGCAACGTGCATAACGTCCCGCTGGCAACCAATCCAGCGACAGCCGCATTTATCATTTCGCAGAAGGCGCTTTAGCAAATAACAATGAGTAACGAGCAAATAGCCATGAGAAAAGGCGGCTCACTATGAGAGTCGCCTTATTGATTTGAAGTGGATTACATGTCGGCTGCGTGGAAGGCGACAATGCGCGAAGGACCGCCACCACTGCCCTGCCAGCGCGGAATGCCGACGAAGATCGAGGCTTGGTTATTCATAATTGAACTCAGGTTGGCGATGTTCTCAATCCCGAACTTGCCTGCGCTGCATATAGCAACATGCACATCAAATGTGGTCGAGTTGCCCGGATCAAGACTCAGCGTATCGACAGCGATGCCGTAAATGTCGCGTTCCGCGAGCAGCCACTCCGCTGCCTCTGGACCGAAGCCAGGGAAGTGCATCACGCCATCCGCATCAGGGTTGCGGAAGTCCTGAATACTGCTCCAGCGCGATTCCCAGCCAGAGTACATACAGACGATTGCGCCAGCGGGGATTTCACCATTTGCGCTTTCCCATGCGTCCAAATCTTCAGGCATGACCATCGTGTCGGGATCTTCTGCCGCGCGCTCAGCGATGTCGATGACGACGGCGGGACCCAGCAGGTTTTCAACGGGATAGATATCGACGGTTTCGCCATCGGCGATGAAGTGCGCTGGGAAATCGACATGTGTACCTGCGTGCTCGTATAGAGTCCAACGCTGGATAAAGAAGCCATTCGCTTCTACGGTGACAAAGGGTTCGCGTGTAGGGGTTTCGCCCAGTGTATATGTGGGCATTTCAGTGGCAAAGATGTGGCTCAGGTCGGTGACGCCCATTGCGGCGGTTTGTGCCTGCGCCTTGCGCTGGGGTATGAGGCTGGCAGCCGCTAAACCGCCCGCTGCGACACCGCCGAGCTTCAGGAAGTTGCGACGGCTGAAATTGGGCAGTCCTTCTTTCTGGATACGTTCACGAACAATCTTTTCAACAAGTGGAGAACACATCGCACAAACTCCTTTTTAAACCTTAGTATTTCAGATCACGATGTAAAGGTGTGAGGCGTGGCGATTATAGCGAGGGCTTAATAATCTTTGCAACTATGATGCATAGATGGAAGTGGTGGAAGAGAGGATGTTCAAAATCAGTTGAATTGTGTCGCTGCGAAATGACACTACTTCCCTCGTGTAGACTGTGGACTGACTTATCAGGCAGACCTGTGACAGTCAACCATCACTGACGTCTCAATACGTTCGATACAGTCAGTCTGAGCGAGAGAATCAGGATAGGTTACTGACTCTGGCAGCACGTCCAACGGCAAAATGGACTGTACGAGTTTTGAAGTGATGTAAAAACGATTTTTTGTTCATGGAATCAACCATAACACAAAACAGCGCGCATTTGAGTTTCTTTTGACACTTTAATGCAAGATGTAATGATTAGTACGCAAAAATCGACGAAAATGATCGAATTGCAAAAAAATCGGGTAAAATGACAGAAAATCCATTTTACGGAGATATTTCATGATGACCAGAGCATTAGCTACTGATGCAGACGAAATGGAAGACGCGAACAACCTTATCTATTTGCGCGCCCGCTACTATGACCCCGAATTAGGCATCTTTCTCTCTGAAGACCCCGTTGAGGGCAATATCAACGATCCGATGTCCCTGAATGGTTACGCTTATGCACAGGGTAATCCTGTGAATAATACTGACCCCAGTGGTACGCGCATCTGCTCTGATGTAACACAAGAGAATAATCCTCAAGAATTGCATGTGTGTCTGAGGAACGTTGGACGCTTAAGAAGAAATTTTGGTATCAGATTTAGAGATGATACATCTGATAATTTAAGCAACTGGACTTCACAGCGCGTCAATAATGTGTATAACGCCGTGCAAGCCATTAGCGAAAAATTGGGCGGTCTTACAAGACAAGCGATTGGGGATACAGTAATACAGCTTGTGGGAGAAAGCGAAGGTACTGAAGCTGCAAGAGCTACTCGTTGCGATCTTCTCACTCTGTTTCTGAATTTCCCGGAGGCAAGTAATCATGTTCACACCGTCAATAATCTGATTCACGAATTTGGACACCTTATTACCCTTAGCTCACCTACTGGACGTATTGCCAATTCAGAAGCTCTCGGTCCTGCCACAGAGATTTTGAATAGACCTGTAGAGTTGTGGCGACAGGTTCAAAACAATCGTGGATTTTCTGAGACGTTGGGATGGGATGCAAGTTCACGAGAGAACCATACAGACCTACCGGCTGAAGTAGTCGCTGATATGTTCCTTTATTGGGTGCAGTTCAACTCTCCCTTCCCACAAGATGCCCAATTCATTGGACAAGCGCGCAGTGCTTTCATAAATGGTGGCGATATTCCAAATGGTAGTGGGAGTCCGCTGACAAGGATTAACGAAAATACACCGATTAACGATGGTAGTGTAATCCAAAGTGCCGGAATAATGGCGTGGGCTGCAAATGCAACCTGTGCTGCTCCCGCAGGGGCAAGTATTCCCGATACAGCATTAGCTGATTACCCTGAAGTCATCGCGGCGAATAATGGCTGGTGTAACTTCGCATGAAGATAGGATGAAGCTAATTTCTCTCAATAAGTGGCGGAGGTTCGAATGAATAACCGCTTTTCAAAAAGCGTTGTCATCTTCGTTTGTGTCGTTCTTGCAGGTGGCAGTTTACTGATTTCAGTTGCTGCCAAGCCTACGAAAGATGCTTATCCACGCTCAACAGCGACACCTACACCAACTCCTGATCCTATACCCTTACCAGAGCGACCTGAGACACTTTCTGACGTTCAGACGCTTTTAGAGGAGACCGATGAAAGTTGTCAATTACCCTGTTTTTGGGGAATTAGACCAGGATATACAATTGAGGAAGAAATCATTGAATTTTTACAGCCAGTTGCCGTTGGTAATAACGCTCCTGAACTACATCTTATCTTTAGAGATGAATCAGGAGATGAACAGATCTTTTACTTAGGCATTGGCGTCAATGATGGTGTAGTCTCTGAAATCAGTGTAGTACTAAACAAACCATCCGAGTGGCTACCCTCACAAACCCTAGAGTTATCACGTTTGTTGTCGATTATGCCATCAACTCCTGATGTTTATTTATCGATCAATTTGAGCCAAAGACGGATTTTCCTAAAACTCGCCTATCCTGAAGGCATTCTAGTCGATTACGCTTTTGAAGTCCGTTTAGAAATTGGAACTACTGTTGATCCAACCGTTGATAATCCTTTTCTTCTGTGTCCATCGCTTGAAGCGACTGAGTTGACCGTTTTCCGGCTTCAGGACGGCGGCATTGACGCCTTACTAGAAGAATACAATACTCCGCAATTGATAGAACTTAATAGGCTTTGGACTGTGGAGCGCATGACTGGTCTCGAAGTTGAGGAGTTTGTGGAGCAGGTCATCGAAAACCCAGATGAGTGTATTGAATTGCCTTCTTATCCTGAATTGACTGAGATGGGATACGAGTTTTAGTTTATGTCAACAAAACGGAAATCTCAGCGCAAAAAGCAAGTTCCTTTGCAAAAACTCCGACCCCTATCTCCGCTTCCCATTGGTCTTGAACCCGGTGAGATTGGTGTTATTTTTGACCCGACGAATCCAGTGCGCGTGGATTCTTATATGCTGCCGGACGGAACGCGATTCAAACTGAACAATAGCTCCGTACCTGCCCAAGTGCCTCCCCTTGAACCGTCGCTCATGGTGACATCAATGGCAAACAGAGGGGAACGCAATACCTTAGCGTGGCGGTTTGGCGACATGATGATTATGGCGCAGGAGCTATTCGGACCGCGCGATATGAGTTGGTTATATCTTGGTTACGAGTTTGTCCCTATTCATGCACGAGTACGTTATGTAACTGAATTTAGTCTTGTCATTCAACTCAGTTTTCAAGCAATGCGTGATCCACTGGAAGCCTATAGTGAACTAGCCCATGAGTGTATTCACCTTCTATCTCCTAATCCTTACTTATGGCCGCCTATCCTTGAAGAAGGGA
Organism: uncultured Chloroflexota bacterium; assembly: GCA_937870805.1. Classification (GTDB taxonomy): domain Bacteria; phylum Chloroflexota; class Anaerolineae; order Aggregatilineales; family Phototrophicaceae; genus JACAER01. Next base: position 2,677 of record CALMZT010000725.1, on the reverse strand, counting down.
TGGCAACATGTTTTTCCACCCTTTACCTGAATGAAAGGATGAACATTCCAACGACTAGCACAGAACATAAACAATATGACGAAGCTAGAGATTTAGTTGCGAAACTCTTAGAGATTGACCCTTATGGTATTCGGAAAATGCGGGATGAAGAACCATTTACCCGCAGGATTAGCAAATCCCTGATTTTGAAATACTATCCTTCTATTCCCGAAGCGGATGCGGCACGTTTGGTGCAACCCTTTATTTTGGAAAATTATAGTAACTCCAATGTGTAGGTATTAGCTTATTCGGTGCGCTCCGCACGCCTGTGTAATCAGATAGCGTGCCTTTTCGTTAGCGCGTGCTTGATCGGAATTATGATTGCGACTTTTCGCGCAGTTGGGCACGCACTTCCATCAGGATTTTGCCGAGCATATTCTTGCCACTGCCATCTTTGCCGCAGCCCCAGTAGTAATCACTCGCTGCATTCTCGACGATCTCTTCATCACCTGTACTGAGCAGGACTTCACGAATGTCGGCGTGTGTGCTGAACTTTGCCAGCACCGCGCGGCGCATCACGTCATCTTTCACCTGTTCCCAATCGCGGCGCAGTGGACGCTGGCGATCACGCCCGATTTCAGCCGCTCGTTTGGGGGTGAAGGCGTGGCAAACGTCTTCCTCATGCTTTGTACCAGCGAACTTCTGTGCTTGAAAGTAGTGTTCGCTGGTTTTCCAGTATCTGCCGCCAAGTTCAAAGCCATGCGGTGAGAAATTGGAGAAGCTGCCGTAATCGCCTTGAGTGCTGTAGAAGTAAATGGGCATCAATTATCCAGTGCGTTCCGCGCGCCGAACCGCCCACGCAATCATCGCATCAGTCAGCAACGCCAGTATAAAGCAGAATGCCAGAAGCGCCACGCCGACGAAGATGGAATACTCGACTGTTGCCCAAACCATGCCGCTGCTGCCAACTTCAAGGAAGTACAACCCCCAATCGCCGAACGCTGCATACACGGCAACCAACAGCCACGAGACAATCCCTTGAGGCGCAGCACCTGCCTGCGCGAAAGTGCCCTCAAGGAATTGTCGCATCGCCCACAGCAAGAAAACCACGACTGCCAGACGCAGAATCGCCAGAATCATTTGAGTGATGAGACTGGTACCACGTCCCTGTGCGAAGGTGGAGATGAGCAAGCCCAGCGCCGCGTCAAAGCCAATGGCGACAATCGGCAGCAGCAGCGCCGCCGACATCCAGAATGACAGCAGGATCACCCCCATGAAGGAAGGCAAATCAGGCACAATGCCGTTGATGATACGGTCAAGGTAGCCGCCGCGAAACGCTGTCAAGTCGTAGAGAATGCCCGCGACCAGCGCCAGCCGCACCAGCAAAATCAAGCCAATGAGTCCACGCAGGCGGTAAAAAACGGCAATCCAGCGCGCACGCAATGTTAACTGAATACCCTCGCGTGTCGAGCGCAGGCTGTCCCACGTCTGGCGGCGCTGTTCTTCGCTCACCGCGCTTGCCGTCAGCGATAACGCGGCGATGCTGGCGACGACTTGCAGAACCATCGTGGGATAAAAGACAATGTTAAGCAGCGAATCGGTGAAGTGTTGACCGGGTGGATTCTGCAAATATCCTGTCGCCAGAATATAGCCGCCCAGCACTAACACGACCCCTAACAGGACGATCAGGATAATGCGCCCGATACGCGCGCGCGGTGAAGGCTCCGGCAGACTGCCCAACACGTAACGCAAGACAGGGTGCTGCGGGCGTGCCCATTCCGGCAAGCTGAATAATCTACTCAACATCGTTTTCTTCCCACATAAAACTCCCGATATGGTCTTCCAGCTTTGCCAGCGCCGGACGCCATTCGTCTTCGGTAATTTCGACAGTGCGACGGTAACGCAGATAATGAATGTACGCGCGTGGGCTGTCGCCACCCAACTGCGCACGCACGGCTTCTGCGTAGACGCCAATCTGCAAATGATAGCGCCTGGCATGATCTTTCAGCAAATTGCGATCATACATGCCCGCGCCATCCTGCGCATAACTCGTTTTATAATCGACAATCGCCCAACTGCCATCGGCTTCTTGCAGCAGCATGTCGATGACGCCGTGAATGGTGCGCTTGTCCGTTTGAAAAATAAACGGCAGTTCGCGGAATACCTGCCTGGCGTTCTGCACAAGGTAATAAATGTCACCGCGCGCAATTTCGTTAAGCCAACGACGCGCCATATCAACCGCATAGCGCCGATCTGATTCTTCAATAATACCCTGTTCCCAGGCGTAATTTTGCAACAGCTCTTCCAGATCATTCTGCGGCGTCGGGAAGCGCCACCAGCGCAGCGCCTCATGGACGATATTGCCTAACAGTCGTTCCGAGACGCGCGGTGTACGTCCCGCGACCTGATCGACGTTGGCAGGCGCGCCATGCATGACCGCGCGGCGCAGCTTTTGCCGATAGTACAGATCATATTCCGCAGCGCCGAGATCAGCAATTTGCGTCGCTGAAAGATCGCGCGCGCGCCGATCACGAGCCATCTGAAACTTCTCTAACAACGGCGGCTGCTGGCTGTCGCTTGATAAAGGCATCCCATTACGCACCGAAAGACTATCCCATGCGGAGTGCCCAACTTCTGTACCCATAATGTAGGCATCTGATGGCGGCGGTTGGCTGGGGTTGTACAGGCGTACTGTTCC